>CAYGNF010000015.1:0-24286 GCA_964351245.1 uncultured Rickettsiaceae bacterium
TTCAAGAGGAGCTCCAGATCTTTCTGCACATTTTACTGTTTGAGTTATTGGAATAGATTGTTTGACTACTCCTGCATTTCTTAAAAGTTCTAAAATTTTGCTTCGCGCCTCTACAACTTTCAGGCCTACTAGATGGCTAAAATAATCATTAGCTATACTAGATTCAAACTTCAGGGTATTAGATATTCTGCCAGCTTTATCTAATATGATTTTTAGTGGTAATTTATGAGTCATCCACCATGTAATATCAGTTGTATCACCAAAGGTGCAGCACATCACAAGGCCAGAACCCTTATCTTGTTTTACCAACGGATCTTTTAGAATAGGCACATGAGTCTGAAATAATGGAGATACAGCCACGCTATTCTCAAGATGCTTATATCTATCATCTTCAGGATGAAATAAGAGAGAGACGCAAGCCGGAAGCAATTCTGGCCTTGTGGTTGCAATTACCAAATCATTCCCGTTTAAGTCTTTAAATGCAATATCATGCATCTCGGAATTTTTTTCCTTATCTTCAATGTCCACTTGAGCAAGGGCCGTTTGATCTACCGGATCCCAGAGGACAGGCTTCTCAGCTCTATATACCTCATTTTTTTGCACTAGATCAAGAAAAGAGAGCTGAGATATTGCCATTGAATCTTGGGATATTGTTTGATATTTCAATGACCAGTCTACTGATAATCCAGCGCTCATAAATAAATCTTGAAATTTCTGCTCTTCATTTTCAATAATATCATGGCAATATTTTATAAAATCTTCTCTTTTTATCCCTGCCGCCTTAATTCCTTTGATTTTTTCTACTAAGCGCTCAGTAGGTAAGCCATTATCATCAAAACCTATGGGATAAAATACATTCATACCTTTCATACGTTGATATCGCGCTATAAAATCTGCTTGAGTATAGCTAAAAATATGCCCCATATGCAATTGCCCAGATACTGTTGGTGGGGGTGTATCTATCGAAAAAGTCCCATCTCTACTGATGTTTTTATCATAATCATATACAGAGTTTTTATGCCAAGTATCTTGCCAGTATTTTTCTCGTATTTTATAATTGTACGACTCTAAAATTCCCATTAAAAATCACTTCCTTTATTTACAAAAACCGGATAATATCACACCGATAATTAAATTAAACAATAATTTTACTCACACTAAGATGAATATTTCAGACATTGTTAAGATTACTAGAATAAACAGTCCTACTGGATCATTGTTACTATTTTGGCCGTGCGCTTTTGCATCCTGCCTAGTGTCCCAAGAGATCGATGTATTAGTGCTTTTGGAGTTTTTAATAGCATCATTTCTTGCAAGATCTGCTGGGTGTATAGTAAATGATATAATCGATAAAGAGATAGATGCGCAAGTAGAGCGTACTCAAAACAGACCCCTTGCAAATGGATCCATTAGTCTTAATGAAGCTTTTATATTACTAGGATTGATTTGCGGTGCAGGTTTTGTATTGATGCTTGCTACTCTGAATTACAAGGCAATACTTATATGTATATTCGGAGGGTTGTTGGTATCAATATATCCCTTTATGAAAAGATTTACAAATTTTCCTCAAATTTTTCTTGGTATAACATTTAATCTAGGAGCAATTGTCACAGGAGTGCAGATGGAAGGCA
Organism: uncultured Rickettsiaceae bacterium; assembly: GCA_964351245.1. Classification (GTDB taxonomy): domain Bacteria; phylum Pseudomonadota; class Alphaproteobacteria; order Rickettsiales; family Rickettsiaceae; genus JANRKH01. Next base: position 1,632 of record CAYGNF010000015.1, read on the forward strand.
CTATTTCTATCAAAATTCTGTTATTATATATAAGCTGCGTATTTTGGACTACAACTTATGATACAATATATGGATTCATGGATATAAAGGATGATAGGAAAATAGGGGTGAAGTCTTTGAGTCTTTATCTTGAACAATACAACCCAAAATTTTGGATCATGTTGTTTTATATGACGTTTTTGATGTTGTTTTACATATCTGTATATATCGCTAAATCAGGTATAAACTTACTTCAAATTATTCTTGGATTTTCGGTATTGTGCTATTTTACATATCAATTGCTAGTGCTTGATGTTGAATCTCAAGAAGAGTGTTTTGAGATTTTTGATATTAATAATTTTATTGCATTGGCACTTTTAATAGTGACTATGGTATAAGCTTTCTACTTCTTGTACTTCGGGGATAACAAAAATAGTACTAAAACCCTGATCACAATAATATTTTATCTTTTTACTCTATTAAAAATCATTAGCCATAATACTTATTTTTGGTATTATAGTGCAAAAATTAGATATAAGAGAAGTATAGCTGAGGTAATCAAATTATTGATGGATTTCAAAGCTTGTATGAATAATGCAAGGATACTTCTATTGTGACCACTCAACAAAACCGTAGGCTCTATATGCAAATTTTTGAACAAAAACCCACCTCAGGGGAAAAGGCAAAACATTTAATAGTAATGTTACACGGACTTGGCTCTAACGGAGAAGATCTTTTTGGACTAGTGCGATTTCTTGAAAAATTTCTACCTGATTGTCATTTTTATGCTCCTAACGGAGTGGAGAAGTTTGACATGGGGCCTTTCGGTTACCAGTGGTTTAGCTTACGAGATAGAAATATCGATGTTATAAAAAAATCACTCTTAAAATCTTTGCCATTAGTACAAGAATTAATTAAACAAAAGTTAGATGAGTTAAGTTTAGAGTATAAGGATCTAATACTTATAGGATTTTCTCAGGGAGCTATGCTCTCAATGTATATAGCGCACCATTTGCATGAAAATATTAAAGCAGTTGTAGCATTCTCTGGTAGATTTTATCCACCAGAGCAGGTCAATAGTAATAACACTCCTACATGCCTTATTCACGGTACTGAAGATGAGGTGGTAGAGTTTGATGCTTTAGAAAAGTCAAAAAAATTACTCTATGAAGTAGGGAACCTAAATGTTGAAGCTCATGCAATAGAAAATTTAGCTCATTCCATAGATACAACAGCTCTAATGAAAGCCCAGTCATTTATTATCAAACATTTATCTGAGTAAAAATAATGAATACTAATTCTGCATTAAAAGCACAAGATATTGATATCGCAACATTAATAGAACAAGAAAATTTTAGGCAAATAAATAATATAGAACTCATAGCTTCAGAAAATTATACTAGCAGAGCTGTGATGGAGGCTGCTGGATCTATTCTCACTAATAAATATGCAGAAGGATATCCTGCGAAACGGTATTATAATGGATGCGAGTTTGTTGATGAGGTTGAAAATATTGCAATCGCAAGACTCAAAAAACTATTTGGCTGTAATTTTGCTAATGTGCAACCTCATTCTGGATCTCAGGCTAATCAGGCAGTTTTTTTGAGTTTATTGCAGCCAGGAGATACTATAATGGGTATGTCACTTGATTGCGGCGGGCATTTAACCCATGGTTCAACAGCTAATCTTTCGGGTAAGTGGTTTAATTCTGTGTTTTATGGAGTAAAAAAAGAAGATGGTACTATAGATTACGAGGAAGTAAGCAAAAAAGCAGAACAATATAAGCCAAAATTAATTATCTGTGGTTATTCTGCGTATCCAAGAGAAATTGATTTTATCAAATTTAGAGAAATTGCCGATAATAATGGCGCTATTTTACTTGCTGATATTGCGCATATTGCAGGACTTGTTGCTACAGGTGCTCATGTGAGCCCATTTCCTCATGCGCATATTGTGACTTCTACTACTCATAAAACACTCAGAGGTCCTAGGGGAGGGGTGATTATGACGAACGACGAGCCAATATCTAAGAAGATTAATTCCGCTATTTTTCCCGGCATTCAGGGAGGGCCTTTGATGCATATCATCGCTGCAAAAGCGGTTGCTTTTAAAGAAGCTCTAAGTAATGATTTTAAAGACTACATATCAAATGTTTGCTCTAATGCAAAGATTTTTGCAGCAAGGTTAGTAGAAAATGGATTCGATTTACAAACTCAAGGTACAGATAATCATCTTGTATTGGTGGATTTAAGGTCAAAGGCGCTTACTGGAAAACTTGCTGCTAATTTACTTGATATTGCAGGCATTACTTGTAATAAAAATGCTATTCCATTTGATAGCGTATCTCCTTTTATCACTTCTGGTATTAGAATGGGTACGGCGGCCTGCACCACCCGGGGCTTCGGGCCATCAGAGTGGGTGATAGTTGCAGATTTAATTACTGAAATATTAAACAACGGAGCAAGTCCTAATGCAACTCAATTTGCAGCAGAGATAAAAAAACGAGTAATGGATCTATGTAACAACTTTCCGCTCTACAAGCTATAGCTCATCAGCGCTACTATATGGAGCATAAAGAAGAGTTGTGTCGCACAAAGATCTCACTACTCTATTACAATATCTTTTTCACCATATGCAGAGACTTTTACAATCTTAGACTCTGGTATTGAACCATCTAATAACTTGATTGCGAGCTTATCTTGTAATTCTCTTTGGAGTAATCTTTTTAAAGGACGCGCGCCGTACATTTCATCGTATCCATGCTCACTAAACCAATTGATAGCCACTTCGTCTACTTCAAGTATTATATCTTGCAATTTTAATAGATTAACAATTTTACCAATCTGGATTTTGACAATTGATCGAATATGATTTCTATCTAATTTATGAAACATTATAATATCATCCAATCTATTTAAAAACTCCGGCCTGAATATTGATTTGATAATGTCAAAAACATTATTACGCATCATTTCTGAAATAGCATCTCCGCCTTCTCTAGCAATGATATCAGATCCAAGATTCGATGTTAGAATTATTATCGTATTTTTAAAATCTACGATCCGACCCTGTCCATCTGTTAATCTTCCTTCATCAAGCACTTGCAATAAGATATTGAAAATATCTGGATGTGCTTTTTCTACTTCATCTAGTAATATTACTCGATACGGCCTTCTTCTTACACTTTCAGTGAGTATTCCTCCTTGATCATATCCTACATATCCTGGAGGCGCGCCAATTAATCTTGAAACTGCGTGTTTTTCCATATATTCCGACATATCAAGTCTTAATATAGCGGATTTATCGTCAAATAAAAATTCAGCCAAAGATTTCGTTAACTCGGTTTTACCTGTGCCAGTAGGTCCTACGAATAAAAATGAACCCAGAGGCCTACTAGTATCCTGCATACCTGCTCTGGACCTCCTAATTGCATTACTGACCGATTTAATTGCTTCATCCTGACCGATTATAGATTTCTGAATATATTGCTCCATTTTTAATAATCTCTCCTTTTCACTTGAGAGCATCTTATCTACAGGAATACCGGTAATTTTTGATATTATACTGGCAATATCTTCTTCTATTACCTCTTCTTTGACAAAGTGAGTTTTTGCTCTTGTCTCAAGCTCCTTAATCTTGCTATTTAAAGATGGAAGCAAAGAGTATTTGATCTCTCCTGCCTTATCAAAATGACCATCTCTTTCAGCCCCCTCCAGCTCGTTTTTTGCATTTTCTACATCCATTTTGATTTTTAGCATTTGATCATAAGTAGCTTTTTCTGTTTGCCAGTGAGATCTTAGATCGGCGGCCTCAGCTTCTAAATGCTTTAACTGCACATCGTTTTCTAATAGTCTTTTTTGAGAATGCTGATCTGATTCTTTCTTTAAGGCCTGCGCCTCTATTTTAAGTTGAATTATTTTTCTATCTAATTCATCAAGAGCTTCGGGTTTGCTACTTATCTCAATTTTTCTTCTACTTGCTGCTTCATCTATAAGATCTATAGCTTTATCTGGTAGAAACCTATCAGTAATATAACGAGATGAAAGAGTTGCAGATGCAACTATAGCTCCATCAGATATTCTTATTCCATGATGTATCTCATATTTTTCTTTAATGCCTCGTAATATAGATATGGTGTCAGTAATACTAGGCTCAGATACGTATAATGGCTGAAACCTACGCGCAAGGGCTGCATCTTTTTCTATGTATTTTCTGTATTCATCAAGAGTAGTTGCCCCAATACAGTGCATCTCTCCTCTAGCAAGCATTGGCTTGAGTAAGTTTGAGGCATCCATAGCTCCATCTGCTCTACCGGCACCAACCAATATATGTAGTTCGTCTATAAATAAAATGATTGTACCATCAGAGTTTTTAATTTCATTAAGCACAGCTTTGAGTCTTTCTTCAAATTCTCCTCTATATTTAGCTCCTGCTATTAACGCACCCATGTCGAGCTCAACGAGGCTGCAGTTAGACAAATTTTCCGGCACATCTCTTGCGATAATTCTTTGAGCTAGACCCTCGATTATTGCAGTTTTTCCAACTCCTGGCTCTCCTATGAGTACTGGATTATTCTTTGTCCTTCTGGAAAGAACTTGTATAGACCGCCTTATCTCCTCATCCCTACCTATTATTGGATCGAGTTTGCCAAGCTTTGCAAGCTCTGTGACATTTCTACTATATTTCTTTAAAGCCGCCATACTATCTTCTGAAGTTTCACTATCGGCGGTTCTGCCTTTTCTTAGGCTGATGATATTCTCTGAGATAGCTCTTAGTGTAACTCCATTATTTTTGAGTATGTTTGCAATGGTATCATCTAATATAGAAGCTTCGAGTATCCTTTCGACCGATATATAACTATCGCCAGATTTCTTGGCAAGCTCTTCTGCTGTAGTAATGATTTTTAATGCCTGCGTGCCAAAATATATCTGACTTCCACTAGATACTTTTACTACTGGTATTTTTTCTAACTCCTTAGATATATCACTTTGTATTAAGTTTATAGACCCTCCGGACTCCGCTATAATTGTTTGGCAAATTCTATCATCATCGTCAATCAAAGAGGCAAAAAGATGCATAGGAAGTATCTGCTGATGATCCTTTGATATGGCAAGTGATTGCGCGCTTGCAATTATGCTTCTACTTTTTTTAGTGAATTTTTCTATATTCATAGCTTTAATATAAATTAAATTTATAATTAATAATATAACTGCTGGGATATATATTTTCAAGTGAGCCAAGAAATAAAGATGCAAAAAGACCAAGAATGAAATTTTTTTCAAACGAAATCTTCAGCTCGTCAAAAAATACTAAGGTACTATACGATATTTATGCATTTTTCATTATTTGTTCTATCATTGTAATACTATGTCTTCAGTATGAGGAAGTAGATGGTGATTTGATAGAGCTCAGTAGCAACCCAATTACCCTTGAATATTATAAGCTATTTGAATATTCTATGCGTACTTCCAGCAGAATGTTTGTTGCTATAATCATTTCTGTAATATTTGCAATTATATACGGCCTTATTGCAGCAAAAAACAAAAGAATGGAAATGATATTAATTCCTATGCTAGATGTTTTGCAATCTGTGCCTGTGCTTGGTTTTATTTCTTTTACAGTCACTGGATTTTTAGCTATGTTTCCAGGTAAAATCATCGGCGCTGAGATTGCTGTGGTATTTGCGATATTCACCTCTCAGGCATGGAATATTGCTTTCTCTGCATATTCATCATTTAAACATCTACCAAGAGATCTAGTAGATCTAGCAAAATTAATGAAGCTTAGTGCGTGGACAAAATTCTGGAATTTAGAACTACCTTTTGCAGCTCCAGGCATTATTTGGAACGTCATTATCTCTATGGCAGGAGGATGGTTTTTTATAGTAGCATCGGAAGTGATTGTTGTAGGAAATAAATCTATCACACTCGATGGAATAGGATCTTATATCGCCTTATCACTTATCAAACAAGATACTAGCGCAACTATTATGGCGATAGTAGCTATGTCTTGTGTGATTATAATTTACGATCAATTAATCATGAGGCCGTTAGTTGTTTGGGCTGATAAATTTAGATACGACAGCTCTATGGATAATACAAAAAGCATATCTTGGGCTCTTAATATATATTCACGAAGTAGGATTCTGAGTGCAGTAGCTTTATTATGGAGGAGAGCTATATCAAGGATAGTATTGTGTAAAATGCCATCTTTTTTTTGCGCAAGTAATATTATTACCAATTCAGCGCACAAAACATTACCTAGTAAATACATCAATCCTTTGTATCAATGCTTGAATATTTTAATTAATATACTAGTTGCAATCTCTACAATATATGCGTTGATACAGCTCTTTGTTTTTATAGATCAAAAAGTAGACTCTCCCGAACTGTTTTATGTAATCTTTCTTGCATTTGTTACTTGGTTTAAAATAATGATATTAATTATCATAGCATCAATCATATGGGTGCCTATAGGGGTACTTATAGGGCTTAATCCAAAAATGGCAGAGTTTGTTCAGCCATTTACTCAGTTTCTAGCCTCATTTCCTATTAATCTTCTATTTCCATTCATGTACATCTTGATTACTCATTATAATCTTAATCCCGAAATATGGATGAGCCCTCTTATTATAATAGGAACCCAGTGGTATATATTATTCAACGTAGTTGCAGCTGCTAATGCATTACCTAATGAACTTATAGATCTTACGAAGATACTCAAAATTAGAGGAGTAACGTGGTGGAAACAATTTATCATTCCTGCTATTTTACCTCACTATGTTACTGGAGCAATTACAGCATGTGGCGCATCGTGGAATGCAAGTATTGTTGCAGAAGTACTATATTACGGTAACAATAGAATGTCTACAACTGGTATAGGGACTTATATAAATGATATGACTAGCCAAGGTGATTTACCAAGAATTGCTCTAGGAATATCTGTAATGGCTTTTTTTGTAGTAGTTTTTAATAGAATATTTTGGCAGCCTATATACGACTGGACATCACAGAAATACCAAATTTAGCAAAATGAATCATTATGAATAGTCTTAATAATAATAAAGATACAATCCTCGAGCTCAGCAATATCAGCAAAATGTTTATCAGTCCAGATGGTAGAAGTTTTAGGATTTTAGAGAATATAGACCTATCGCTTTACTCTGGAGAAATAGTGGGGTTAATAGGAAGATCTGGATCTGGTAAATCAACACTTTTGCGAATCATTGCAGGGCTTGACACTCAATCCGAAGGAACGATTTCTCACAATACATCTGAAACTCCAGAGAATTTTGCAATGACTATGATATTTCAAAATATTGCTTTATTTCCTTGGCTGACTATTTGTGAAAATATCGAAATAGGTCTTAGTGCACTCCAGATTTCTGATGAAGAGAAAAAGATTAGAGCGCTGGATGTTATCAATATCACTGGGTTAAATGGTTTTGAATCTGCTTATCCTAAGGAGTTATCAGGCGGCATGAAACAGAGAGTTGGTATCGCAAGGGCTTTTGCGGTAAGGCCAGAGATTTTATTGATGGATGAGCCATTTTCCTCATTAGATGTACTCACGTCTAATACTCTAAAATTAGATTTTATTGATTTGTGGCATTCTCAAACAACCCCGTTAAAATCTGTATTAATTATCACTAATAGTATAGAAGAAGCTGTGATGATCTGCGATAGAGTTCTGATTCTTGGAGGCTCTCCAGGTAGAATTACTCGTGATCTCAAAATCACACTGCCTCATCCTAGAGATAGTACTAGCGAGTCGTTTTATAAAATCGTTGCCGAAATATTTGCCTCTATGAATGATAGCGCCCTCGTGCAGCAAGATCTTCGGTCAAAAGAAACAAATAATATTACAAGAACTCTATCATATTTTTCTCTCAATAAGCTAGCAGGTCTCGTGAAGGCTTTAACTAAATTAGATGATGAAGGCTGCACTAATTTTTCCGATATAGCTCAAAAGCTTAATCTAGAGATCAGTGTTTTGATGCATATGTGCGATGTTCTAGAATTACTTTCTTTAATTTCCATTAAAAAATCAGAAATAGCACTAACAAAAATTGGTATAAAATTCGCACTTAGCGGAATACAAAAACGAAAAAAAATATTTGCTGATCTTTTGATGGAGTATGTAGACATTATAAAATACATAATCGATAAAATTAATAAAAGTCAGGATCGTAAGATAACGTATCAAGAAATAGTAGATAATCTCAAAGAATTTGGATGTTATAACCCAAAAGAAATGCATAATATTATTAAAACCGCGACTTTGTGGGGCAGGTACGCTAACCTATTTATGTATGATGATAAAAATAAACTATTTATTCCTGCCGATTAGTATTTTATAGTCCGGTATCAATTCTTTGTTACTCAGTATTGCTAATCACGCTGGTAGAATAGGCGGTACCACTATTTGTGTCGCTGCTCATCTTAGAGACATCAGAGACCCTAGAAGCTTCTGAGGCGCTTAAATCATCACTATCAATTAAATTGTCATTTTTATTATATCTACATTTCGATTTAGCGAATTCTTCGCGAGTTTGCTCTAGTATGGATTTGATCTCTTGTATCTCAGATTCTAATGTACTTCTATTTCCTTGATCATGCTCTCTTTCAGAGAATCTTCTTCTGGAGGAAGGTATATCGATCACATCAGATTTACCCTCTTCTTGATGGTAATTTAAATTTGATGATCTGATGTTTTCAGACTCTTCATGTTTTGTGTCATTTTTAAGCATACTTTTATACATCTGAAGATTTTTATAGCTTGGAGGTATATTTTCTGGGTCTACTTCATCTTCGTGCTCATAATCATTTAGCATAATATTTTTCTTTGCTTGCGTAATGTATTTTTTGTTATACAAAGGCTTTCTTTTGGTTTTATGAAAACCTTTTGTATCAAAATACTTATTATTTGATGATTTCTTTAATTCTTGCATACCCATTATTGCGCATGATTGCAGCAATAAGCAGAAACATAATAAAGAGCACTGACTAAAAATTTTCATATCAAAACCTGATCTATATACTTTGTACTAGTTGAGGCTATCAAATTATAAATTTTTGTCGATAAGTTTCTTAATGTGGGTGAGTGCAATTTCGGTACGATCTTGCCTCATCTTTGATAGATTATCTATCGCTTTCTGCCTTAATTCTGATGACTCTATTAATGTACCAAAAATATCTACGATTTTTTCTGATGTGATGTCTTTTTGCAAAACTACCCATGCCGCTCCAAATTCTGATAGATTTTTTGCATTGTAATATTGATGATCATTAGCGGCAAAAGGATATGGAATAAAAATCGCAGGAATAGTGTAATGAATAATTTCATTGACAGTGCTGGCGCCGGATCTTCCAATAAAAAAATCCGCTTCTGTATAATATTTTTCGATATCATGAAAAAATGGTTCAGTGATACTTTTGATTTTATATGAATTATATTTTTCAGTTATTTCGTAGCATTTATTTATTGATTGCTGAAAAACTTTAAATTTCCTATCTTTATATCGCTTTGCAAGTAAAATAACCGCATCTGTGATGACGTCATCGAAGATATTCGCCCCCTGACTACCTCCTGTCACTAAAATAGTGATTGTAGATTCAAGTTCGGAGTTTCTGTGATACTTGTGATTTGAATGCTTTTTGAGCAAGGGCATAGGAACCCAAATAATCTTCTTATGCCCTATTGGAGGTAAATTTGTTGTATGCATAAAGGAAATAAAGAGCTTATTTGCAAAATATCCAAAAAAATAATTCGCAGTGCCTATAATGGAGTTTTGTTCCTGCAGTATGAATGGAGTGAATCTTAATATTGATGCAATAATGACAGGGGAGCATGAGTAACCACCACATCCAATTACTAGTTTAATATTATTTCTTGAAAGAATCTTGAAGCTTTGAGCCAGTGCATAAACAAAACTACTGCAGAATCTAAAGAAATTTGCTATATTACTCGGCCTTGTAAGATGAAATATCTCGATATTAAATTGAGGATTTTTTGGTAAGTAACTAATGCACCTTGTGTCAGTAGCTAAAATCACTTGATAACCCTTGGCATTAAGCATTTCGCAGAAAGCTATTGCGGGCATAAGATGCCCACCCGTTCCTCCACCTGTTACTAAAATACATGGCCTACTTGAATCTTTGTTCATTTTTACTCTTATTTCTCAAGAATATTATACTTCATTGAATTCACAGAATCTTTTGAAAGCGCAAGCAAGACTCCGATGCCCATGCCAATTGCAATGGTTGCAGATCCTCCGTAGCTAATAAAAGGGAGAGTCATTCCTTTGGTAGGGAGTAAATTCAGAGAAACGCTAATGTTGATTACAGATTGTATAGCAAGTTGTGCTATTATTCCAGATGATGCTAATACACTAAATTCATCTTGCTTATTTAATAAAGATAATAATGACCTAATAACTATAAAAGCAAAAACCAGACTTATAAAAATACATATCACTATACCATATTCCTCACCAGCAACAGCAAAAATAAAATCAGCATGGGAGTCGGGTATGTGTCCTTTAACCACCCCTTCGCCTGGACCCTTGCCGAAGAGCCCCCCGCTATGAAAAGCAGACAAGGATTTAGACACTTGGTAATTTTCATGCGATGATGGATCTAGAAAACTATCTATTCTAGTGGCGACATGAGGTAGCAATCTATAAGCACTTATACTCCCTAATACAACTAACAAAAGTGCAAGCACCATCCACAAACCAGGTAATCCCGCAATAAAAGCCTGAATACCCCAAATGCCAGTTAAGGTTATTACCATACCTAAATCTGGCTGAGTTATAATCAGCAATGCTATAAAAAGATAAAGAGCCATACTATATGCAAAGGCTAAATTTCTATTTTTAAGGCTTGTGAATATATAAGCTGTTATTATAGCAAAGCAAGGCTTTATAAATTCAGAAGGCTGGATAGAGAACCCTATTAGGCTTACCCATCTTTTGGCGCCTTTAATTTCATACCCATATGCTTTTACTAGAAAAAGTAGAACGACATTGATAGCAAATAATATTATTCCGATCTTCTTAATATACCCAGCACTGAGTGTAGAAAATAATATTATACACCCTATGGAAAGTAGTGTATACACTATATGTCTAGAGGAAAAAAAATTCTCAGGGACCCCGATTCTAGAGGCTACAGAAGAACTTGCAGTTGTCACTAGCAAAAGACTAAAGAACATCAAAATGCCAATGGCTATTAGAAGCTGCCTATCTATACCTCTCCACCATTTCCACAAAATAATTTGCAAAAAATTCGCCTCTATTTTGTCCGTATCTTTTTTTATATTCATTAGTATATTAGGACCCTACCACACTTTTAAGTACACAAGATACAATGTTTTGCGATTTTCTCAAGAGCCAATTTGGTAATTTCTTAGGAAGAAAATACACCTTTTTTAGAAAAGATTTTTGCTTAGCCTAGTTAAGTTGATGGAGTTCATCGAGTGATCAATCTCCTCGTCTTCGTCCTTGGTTATTTGTTTTGTTTCGATTTGTTTTGCTAATAACATAGTTCACGTCTTTAGATACTGCATTGCGGCTCTTTGAGAATCCATTAGATATTCTTTCTGCTAGGAACTTTGACTCTTTTGTAGTAGCTCTTAACTCGGTGCTTCCTTGTGTTTGCCTTGATGTTACAGCGTGAATTTGCCCTGGTGTTGCATTTTGTGATTGCAATCTTGCCTGCGCTGCTGCTGCTGATGTACTGACTGGTAACTTTGTTTGGGATGAATTTACTCTTTTTAATGCTTCTGGGGTTTTTTCTATACTTATTGCGCTTGTTTCTTCCTGAGTCAATTCGGCCTCTTTTCGTTTTCTTTCTGCCGATCTTTTTAGTGCAGCCTTAGCCGATTTCCTTAATTTTGAATCTTGTATTCCTAATAGTGCTTTAAATGTATCAAAAATAGATTTTTTGGGTTGTGCGGGGTGTAATCCAAATTTATTGGTTTGTCTTGATTTTGTTATTATTGCTTCTAATTCTTTCTTCCTTGCTTCGAGCTCCTCCTCGTATTTTGTTGCGTGTTGTTCTTGGTTTTCCTTGATTTTTTTTCGCGTCTCAATGTCGTTAATGTCTAGTGTATTAGCTGTTTCTACTTCCTTTTGACTTCGTTCTTCTGCTATTACCGCACTTGTAGACGCGGCCTCTGCTGCGGCCTCTGCTGCGGCTTCTCTTACTTTCTGGGCTTGTTCTCTTACTTTTATTATCCATTGTTGCTCTTCTGCACTTAGATTTTTAGTATCTCGCGGCATTTCCTTCTCTTGTATAGCTCGCGGCATTTCCTTCTCTTGTATAGTCTGAAGTATAGTCTGAAGTGCAGATAATAACTTCTTATACAATGGTTTTTTTGACATATTAGTAATATCTTTTTATTTATTAGTCATTACACTTAGTAACCAATAATAATTTTCTATTACTAATGGCTCAAAGCTTCCTATATTAAGTCTAAAACATAAAACTATAATTGTAAAATTTTTTAATAAAAAATTATTATATTATAATATCAATGTATTGTAATATAGATACATTTTTCATACTCTTGTTGATTCCAGTGATAGTAAGTTGCACAGAATATATTTATTCAAGTAAATTAATTACAAATCGAACTAGCATCAATAAAACTCATGCACATCTTTTTAGATAAGGGAATAAGCGCGGTTAATAACATTTGCACATCTATAAAAATATAATGTGTAAATGTGAGTTATGAAAATCAAATCTGGTAATCTAAAATAGGATTTGGTATTATGGGGCAATCTTAAATATTTTTATGATATTAAGCATCTTCATATTTTTTTGCAGTTATTTCGATCATAATCTTATTATCTTTTACAAAAAGCTTAATTTTGCTTCCATCTACGAGTTTACCAAATAAAATATCATCTGAAATTTTTTGACGAATTTCTATGTCTATAGCTTTTTCAATACTACTTGCCCCGGACCCATTCTTAAAACACAAATCATATAAAAAATCTATTACTGTATCGCTCATTTCTACAGATAAGTTTTTTTGTATAATTTGAGATTCTAGCTCTTGAAGTTCTTTTTTTATTATTGATTTAGCAACCTTATAATCAATTGTATTAAAGATAATGATCCCGTCTAATCTATTAATGAATTCTTCGCTAAAACTTTTCTCTATCATTTCCATAGAATCAGATTTATTGGAGTCAGCAGTAGGCTCTTTATTACTAAACCCAAGTTTATTTTTTGCAACCGCTGTAGATCCTACGCTAGAGGTAAATATAAGAATCGAATGATTAAAATCAGCTATTCTGCCACTAGAATCAGTAAGTTTGCCGCGATCAAGAATTTGCAGCAATATGTTAAAAACACTGCTATGAGCTTTTTCTAATTCGTCTATCAATATCACAGAATATGGAGCTTTAAAAATAGCCTCAGTTAGCACGCCTCCAGCATCATGACCTGTGTATCCAGGAGGAGCGCCTATTAATTTAGAGGCACTCTGGGGCTCCATGTATTCAGACATATCAAATTTAAGGAGTTGCATAGAGCATAATTTTGCTATGTTCGTTGCAAGTTCAGTTTTTCCGGTACCAGTTGGACCAACGAAGAGATATGCGCAAGCTGGCTCAGTAAAATCTCTAAGACCAGCGCGTGCAACTTTTATCCCTGCGCAGATTTCTTTAATTGCTTCGTCTTGACCAAAAATTACTTTTTTTAGCTCTTTTTCTAATTTTTTCAATTTATCTACCTCGCTTATTGCAACACTAATTAGCGGCACATTCAGATTTTTTGCCACAGTGATCTCTATATCTTCTGCTAATACTACTATATTTTTTTTCGTAGATGATTGCATTTTTTTGCGCGCTCCTGATTCATCAACTAGATCTATAGCTTTGTCTGGTAGATTACGATCATGTATATATCTTTCAGAGAGTTCCACTGCAGCTTCTAGAGCCTTATCGTCATATTGTACATTATGGTACTTCTCGTAATAAGACTTAATGCCCCGCAAAATCTCCAGTGTTACTTCGGGGGTAGGCTCATCTACTATAATTTTTTGAAATCTTCGTACAAGAGCCGCATCTTTTGCAAATTTGGTATTAAATTCTGCAAAAGTAGTAGCACCTATACACCTCATTTCCCCCCTTGCAAGAGCCGGTTTAATTAGATTGCTTGCATCGAGAGATGCGGTAGTAGTAGATCCTGCTCCAATTATTGTATGGATCTCATCTATAAAAAGAATGATATTTTTTCTATTTTTCAATTCTGATAATAAGTTCTTCATTCTTTCTTCAAAGTCCCCTCTATATTTTGTACCAGCAATTAATGCTCCTACATCCAATGCGTATATTTCAAAATTTTTGAAACTATCAGAAACCTTGCCGTGAATTATTCTATGCGCAAGTCCTTCTACTATAGCAGTTTTACCTACTCCAGGCTCTCCCACTAGTAAAGGATTGTTTTTTTGTCTGCGAGCAAGTATTTCAAGAGTTCTATCAATTTCGGTTTCCCGGTTTATCAATATATCCAGCCCTTCATTCTTTGCTTTATTATTTAGGTTTATACAAAATGCTTCTAATGGGTTTATCGCATTCTCAGAATCTAATTGGTTGCTTTTTTCTAGCCTCTCTTCTTCATTTTTCATTTCTTTTAAAGTCTCTTTAATATTTTGAAAATTGTTGGTACGCGCAATTGATTGCAATATTAGTGCTTGACTAATACCGTGTGACTCCAGTAATTGTCTGGCATATATTTCTTTTTCATTCATATATGCTGCAATAATATCCATCTCGTTTGCGTATCTTTTGTTGTCTTGATAAGCACTAACTACTGCTTTATGCATCAATTCTTGAAAACGTTGGTCTGGTTTAATGTCCGTATTATGAATATTGCTGAGAGTATTTACATTGTTTTTCAGATGCAACTGAAGTTTTGTTATTATATTTTCTCTATCGAGTTTTACATTCTGCAAAAATTCAATAATTGTTTTATTGTGTAATAGAGCAAGGAGTAGATGCTCTAAACTTACAGATTCATGCTTATAAAATTCTGCTATCCGTAGAGCCTTTTGTAATTCATTTTCTACTACTGCACTTAACATATAATTACACCTCTTAACTAAGAATAAGAGATTATTAAAATATTTAATATAACTTTTTACTTCAAATAGATGCGTTATAGGTATATAGTGGCACTTATGTATCAAATAACCCGTCTGAGACAGTATAATATTATTCTTATGTATACAAAAATTTTGTCTATCACGCTTATATTATGCGCAATTTGGACTCACGATGCTTTTGCAAAAATTCACTCCTCATGCCTGAGCGATAAAATTTATATATATACTAAGCCTCATTGCAGTTACTGCGTAAAAATGAAAAACTTATTAATATTAGAAAAGCTCGATTACGAAGAAAGAAATATAAGCAATAATGCAATGTTACAATCATGGCTTTATGCAGGCACCTCCCAAAAAACCGTACCTTATGTTTTTATCGGAGATAAACATGTAGGAGGATTCACTGATTTTGTGAGACTATGTGTAAAGAAGCATTTTATCGATTTTGGTTTTTTTAAATTTTACTTTTAGATAAGCAAAATTTATTTTCTTTGTATTGCACAAATTCTGCATTAATATATAATGTTTTTTGATGTATTCCTTATATGTACTGAATTAGTTGTATAAGAAAGAGATCCACTATTCTTATATTGCAAGATTTTAGGTTAGCGGTATTCTCAGTAAAAATAGGAGAGGTGGCCGAGTGGTTTAAGGCGCACGCCTGGAAAGCGTGTTCACGCGTAAGTGTGTCAGGGGTTCGAATCCGCTTCTCTCCGCCAAAGTCTAAAGCTGGTAAATGCGAGCAATCTATTTACACTCTTGTATCATAACTCCCTTAAAACCCAACAATATATTCAATCACAAAGTCATATAATGAAATCCTAGGATTATTATATTATGTTTACTTGATTATGCGATATATTATCCTCTATTTCCTTAGCATGATAAGGGGCGTAGATCTCTCTCAATGAGTTTTTTATTGTAAATACTAATTAGTGCTAGACATATTAACACTAAATTTATATACAATTATTTAAACAACAGAAGGGAGAATAAATAATATGGACGATTACGCTGATTATACAGATACATACAAGGGCATAGAAACGGAATATGAATTTTTAAATTATAGTGATGTGGATATAAAATCTTTAGTAGATCATACTATATACGATACTAATATAACAGAAAATACAGATATATTGCCACCTTCTATGAGATCTGATGATTTAAATGAAAGTGAGTTTTACGTATTGCCGGGGTATACAATAAATAACCCAACTCCAGCAAAGCTAGATGTTGCCAATAATTTAATCTCAATTATGCTAGATTTTCTTGACCAATGCTTTATATTTATAGGAAATCGCATTGATGTAGAAAATGCATTTAGACATTTAGATGGAAGTGTAGAGGATTTCTACGATAATTTACGTATGTGCTAGACTTAAGCCTTACTACATTTATTATCAGATTTTAGCGCAGATCTCTGATTAATGCAATATACTTATTGTCAGACCTATAATATATGCATACAAACGTAAATCGAGAAAAGATTTATCAGTAGCGCGGGAATCATTGCGGGTAAAATCAGGTATTCGGATTATCTTTTAGAATAGATTTTTGATTTGCATATTTAAGCGCTATTTCTTTGTCTGAAAAATATAATTTTGTGTTACCAATAATTTGATAATTTTCATGGCCTTTACCAGCTATTAATATTATATCTTCTGGATTCATGGACTCGATCGCTGCCTTAATCGCTTCTTCTCTATCTCCAATTTCTAATCCATTCGGGCATGAGCTTAAAATCTCTCGTCTTATTAATGCTGGCTCTTCGGTTCGCGGATTATCATCGGTAACAATGATAATATCAGCATATGAGCTAGTGATTTGCCCCATTAAAGCTCTTTTTGCTGTGTCTCTATTACCTCCGCAACCAAATACGCATATTAATCTTCGGCTCTTATTACCTTTAAGTAATTGGAGCTCATGCAAAGCATTGCCAATAGCATCTGGAGTATGAGCATAATCTATGAAAATAGAACGAGCAACACCTTCATTTGCTATTGCTTCAAGCCTACCTGATGGAGCCGACAAACTTGGTACAAACTTCACCATGTCTTCTAAGCTCATTCCAAAACAATTAAGAGAGACTATAGCTAGCACAATATTTGCGATTTGAAAACTTCCAAGAATATTAGTGTTGATCTCTCTCTTAAAATCTTTGTGGGATAGAATAAATTTTTGTCCCAGGCGAGATTTTTCTATAATTTTATATTCAAAATCTGCATTACTTGTACCATATGTCAAAAATCCCACTCCTTGCTCTTCTAAAAAACCTATAATCTTATCAATTTCAGGTATTTGATTATTTAGAATAGCATACCCATTTGGAGCCAAATTTTCTGTAAAAATCCTCATTTTACACTCAAGATATTCTTCCATGCTGCCGTGATAATCCAAATGATCTTGACTAAAGCTTGTAAAGCCGGCTACCTTGAACTTTCTACCCCAAAGTCTTTTTTGGTCAATTCCAATACTAGAGGCCTCCATAGCACAATATTCTATACCTATTTTTGTCAGCTGGTCTAAAATCTTTGCTAACTCTATTACATCTGGGGTTGTAAGGCCCGCATAATCTAATGAGATAGGCTTACTCTCTAAGGATGATGAGCTCAGAGAATATTGCACTCCAAGAGTACCAATGCTAGCAGAGGAGATATTCATCAATGATAAAATCTGCTGGATAAAAAACACAGCAGAGCTTTTGCCATTTGTACCAGTGACGCCTATCATATTATCTGGACATTTCATATCTAAGGCAAGAACAGCTTCTGCAAGAAAAACTCTGGCATCATCACAGAACACGATATTACAAGCACGGCAATATTTCTCGTAATGCTCTTTTGAGTCTGTAGCTATAAGAATTGCACCGCTTACAATCACTTCTTCTATAAAATTATTCCCATCGTAATGAGATCCTCTTATAGCAATAAAAAGACATCCCGGTTCTACCTTTCTAGAGTCATGGACAATAGTAGTAATGCTATATCGCTGGATTAATTCTAACAATGCTTGATCTAACATATCATATTTCATCATCTACTTCGTAATCAATGTGCATAATGTCCTTAATTGCTTTATTATCTTCATCTATCGGGGGTATTCCATATAAAGATCCTATTCTTTCCATAATTCTACTTGCTGCAGGTGCGGCAGTAAATCCAGCCGTACCAAAACCAAAAGTTTCTTTTGTTCCCTTAGGATCATCAAGTAATATAAAAACTAGGTATTTCGGATTAATGCTAGGCATCACAGATACAAAAGAGGAGTATCTATGATTATGCAAATATCCATTTGGCCCCAATTTTTCTGCAGTTCCCGTTTTACCACCCACAAGATATCCTTTAACAGCTCCTTTTTTTGCCGTACCTTTTTCTACAGCTAGTCTCATTAATTTTAATATATTGGCAGATGTTTGCGTTTTGAGTATTGGTTTTTTTCTCTCTTGTTCCTCTATGATACTATCGTTTTGCTTTAGTAATGTAAGGTTTTTGAGAACCCCTCCGTTTACTATTGGTATCATAGCTTGAACAAAATGTGCAGGAGTGATTGCGCAACCATATCCATAAGACATAGTCACTAAATTGATTTCAGAGACTTTATCAGCATCTGGGATTAAGGGCGCTCCTCTTTCTGCTATTTCAAGCTTTAGCTGGGAAGTAAGTCCTAGCTTTTCAAAATATTGACGAAACTGCCTTTTACCAATCTCAAGTGCAATAGTACCGGCACCTATATTCGATGAATGCATAAATAACTGAGGCACTGTGTTCCATCCATCATGCCTATGGTAATCCTTAATTCTAAATTTATTCATTACAAAATCATGAATATTATATACATCATTAATTTGTATTACCCCTGTATCAAATCCTATTGCAAAAGTAATAATTTTGAGCACGGACCCTATTTCATAGACTCCGTAGCTAACTCTGTTGAATCTCTGCTCGTTTGTTGCGTAAGCTGGAAGATGAGGATCAAAATCGGGTTTACTTACCATGGCAAGTATTTCTCCATTTGTCACATCTACAACAATACAAGAACCACCTAAAGCTGAAAATTTATGGATTACATGGTCTAGTTCTTCGCTTACCATATTTTGCACCCTATAATCTATAGAAAGCTGAACTGGCTCAAGTCCATGAGTACGCAACTCCTGATCAAAATATTTTTCAATACCCGCAATCCCATTATTATCTCTATCAACATATCCTAGTATATGAGATGTGGCTTTACCTTGAGTATATAATCGTCTTTTTTCTTCTTCAAAAAATAATCCAGTGAGCCCTAAAGCATTTATGTGTTCTTTATCTGAAGGAGAGAGGTCTCTTTGCACCCAAACAAAAGTTTTATCGCTTGATAAATCCTTTATTAGCTTGGATAAATCAATATCTTTAAATATAGATTTGATTTTTTCTGCAGTCATTTTTGGATTAATTACTTTTTTCGGATTTGCATATAAAGATAGCATGCTGATGTTTGTAGCAACTACATGATTATTTCTATCTACAATTTCGCCTCTGTTATTTTTTGAGGCGGTAGAAGAGTTGTGATTTGCCATCCTCTCTTCGGCTGCAATGTAATAAAGCTTCCATATAATTACGCAATAAGCAAAACCGAAGAATATGCTCAAACACATAAGCCTTACCCTTCTTGCCACGGGAGTGCTGTCCCATGCAACTAACTTAAATAATGAAAATTTCTTAAATATTGTGCGCATTAGGTTAATTCTAACCCATTTTTTCTATTTTACCTAGATTTTTTATTAATAGATGCGTTATGTATTACAGAATTGTTTTTTTTGTATCTCCATTTTTTCCCCTTATTCTTCGCTCCAGCAGAAAAAAATTTTGCAGAAGTAAGTATTATTGATTCTTGTGATTGAGCGGCAAATTGCCCTGGCTTAATATTCTCTAGGTTAAGATACTGCGATGCCAAAGCCTGCAATCTCTTAGGTGATTTAAGATATGCAAGTTCAGCTTTTAGTAAATTAAATTGCTTGCCTTCTTCTTCTAATTGATTTGCAACCTGTTTATATTCAAAAGTGAGATCTTGCACTTCGCTTTTTACATGAAACATATAAGCAATCATAGCTATAATACATGTTAATATTAGAGCATTAATTTTTTTGATGATTCTTGGCCCAGAAGATTTACGAATGCGATAATATCGAATTGTGGCACTATCACCGCTAATGCATCTATTAAATTGATATTCGTTATTTATATTATTAATGCCCATCAGATATTTATACATATATTTCTCTCACTTTTTCTGCTACTCTTAGTTTTGCTGATCTTGCCCTTGGATTAGATAAAACCTCCTCTCTTGAAGGCTTAATAGATTTTCTGCTAATAAGCCTAAATGGCATTATTGGATTAGTATTTTGTGCTTTATATTTTGAAGTCGCGCATTTTGGATCACTGTTTTTGATGAAAAATTGCTTCACAATTCTATCTTCAAGTTCATGAAAGCTTACTATCACAACTCTTCCTGAAATTTTCAATAAATTCTGTAGTTGAGATAGACTCTCTTGTAGCGCAGTTAATTCATCATTAATGGCAATGCGAATAGCTTGGAATGTTTTAGTTGCGGGATCTATTTTTCCACTTTTTTTGCACACAGATCTTACAATAGAAGCAAGTTGGAAAGTGGTAATTATAGGAGATACACTTCTTTCCTCTACAATTTTTTTTGCGATGCGTTTAGCGCTATGTTCACCGCCATAATAATATATAGTATCAGCTATTTCAGTTTCTGTAGATTCATTGATAAAATCACAGGCACTTCTGCCTTCTTGACTCATTCTCATATCAAGCCTTGAGTTGCCTTGAAACGAAAAGCCTCTTGATGCATCGTCAAGCTGCATAGAAGAAACCCCCAGATCATATACTACACCGTCTACTGGCATAAAGCCATCAATAGACTCTGCTAGGTTTCTAAAATTTGCATTAATGTAGCATAATCGCTCACCATGATCTTTTTTTAAAATATCACAGAATTTTGCAGTAGAAGGATCTTGGTCTATTGCAACAACCTTGCATTCAGCTCTTTCAAGTATTGCTTTTGTATAACCACCACCACCAAATGTACAATCAACGTAAGTTCCCCCTTCTACAATATTCAGATTTTCTACCACTTCCTTCAGCATTACTGGTATATGAATCATGATCCAGTAACCTCATTTTGAATATTCTTTAACATAGTTTTGTTTTCCGCTGCGATTTGCTTTAATCTACCCAAATGCCCCTCAAATAATTCCGGATTCCAAATTTCAAATATCTTACCCTTGCCAACAAAAATAGCGTTATGTTCTAGGCGCGCATGATCTATTAGATGTTTTGGTAATAATACTCTACCTTCTGGGTCAAATAATAGCTGAGTTGCTTCACCTAATATTATGGTCTCAAAAGCATCCCTCTCATCTGAGTAGGGATCTAGTTTATGAATCATCTCAGAAAGCTCATTAATCCGCCCAATTCCTGATGCCTCTAAGCACTTATTACGAATAGAGGGATATACTACAATACTTGCAAAACCTTCTGATGAAACTATTTGTCTATATTGTGCAGGGATTGAGGTTCTCCCTTTTTTATCAATATTGTTTAAGTATTTGGACAAAAATAAATTCATAGTCTTATATAAATAGATTTTACAATCGTTGCTCCGATAATTTTTGGGAAATTATGGTTTGTGTTGGTATAGTATGGTATAGTATGGGAGAATTTTGGAGAAATTTCAAGCAATTTATTTTGTTTTTGCTTTATTGATTGTTTGTTGTGATATCTTATACTCCCACTACCTTTGTTTTATTACATAATATATATGAGTTAGTAGGCCAGTATAATCTCTTGCTCCATCAAGCGAGCTTCATTGACATTACGTAAGTCTTCAATAAATCTATAATTTTATATTAATTGCTTAACATACCTAGAGTGCAATGCCAATTTTATTAGTAATTTACGAAGAATATTATTTGTTATTTATTGTTTGTTTTTAAAAATCTTGATTGTGTGATTCTACCAGAAAGGAATTTTTGAAATATTTGATGCTTTCCCAAGGAATAAAATAAATTATTAAGTAATAGCGCGTATTTTAATATAAACATTATAATTAATCAATTTTTTATTTTCAAATATTGAATTTGAATTATATGAGTGTTGACATTATACCATATTTGTGTATAATGCGTTAGTCAATCATTAACAAAAGGTAACTTTAATGCAAAAAAATCAAATATTTAAATACTTAACTACAGCTACAGTTTTAAGCTCAATAATGCTTTCAACCCTAGATGCATCTGCCAGCGGTAGGAGAGGCCCTCCAAAACATAAGAATACAGAAACTTTTTTTGACAGCAAAGAAGAGCCAGGTGGTGGAGGACGAGTGAATCAAACAAAAATAGAAGAACTCCAGATGACGCTGGACATAGCACACTTGCTTACCTCGGGTAGTCTTGATGGAGCACCAGTGATTCAAGCAGAAGCACACAGACTCGCACTAGTAGAATCAAGAGAAGCAGAGTTAGAAGAGATAAGAAAAGGAGGAGCACAAGC
>CAYGNF010000016.1:0-23417 GCA_964351245.1 uncultured Rickettsiaceae bacterium
TGTATCAAAATCATTCAAATAGAAAAAGATCATGATATGATTGCCTGCAGCTCACTAGATCGTAAAATACTCATATTCCCTATTAATGAAATTCCTACTCTAAAAAAAGGGCAGGGGGTAAATTTAATGAAATTAAAAAATTCTAATTTAGTAGACGTAGTCACTTTTGATTCCTCAATAGGGTTTGCATGGCAATCTACAAAAGACAAAAAAATCCAATCTAATTTTGTAAACTGGTCTGGCAAAAGAGCTGGGAGTGGAAAACCCCCGCCTTTTGGATTTTCAAAATCAGGTTTCTTTGTTTGATGTAGTCTATATGCTATAGCATGTACAAATTGGACAAAGTGTTGACACGTCAAAATCCTTCTGCGGATTCTGAATTTAATCCATTATGAAGACATAATTCTAATAATTTTTCTTCTATACTTCTGGTTTCAAAAAACGCCGCCAATGATAAAAAAATGTTTATAGTTTCTTTGATAGTTTTATCACGCTTGACTGACGATTTTGATGCAAGTGTTTGCATATTATGTAATCTATCAAATTGCTTTATCAATAATGCGTCATACTTTTTTTGTACAAATAAATTATCTACCATTTCAAGAGCGCTGGTTTTAGTGCCATCTAATTTATTTACTCTAGTTAAATCAAGTACATTTCTTGCAACAATTTTCCCAAATTCTAATTCTAGAGTCTCTAGTGCAAGATCAGTATCTTCAAGAGTATCATGTAGTATTGCACTCACTATAATATCTGTATCAAATGCATAATCGCTCACCATGTAAGCAACTTCAAGTGGGTGAGTATAAAAAGCTTCGCCAGAATCTCTTTTTTGTGATCCATGGTATGTCTTTGCATAATATATTGCTTTTTCTATCTTTTTTATATCAACATGCATATGCTGTGCTGTGATATTTAGTTTTACTAATTTATTTAGTAGTTTGGTTATATAAGGGCAATTATCGGTTAAGGATGTCATACAAGTATAGGTAGCTTATTTAATATCAATATATTATTGATTTCTGTTCATATAGTATTCAGTATATTTATAATAATCAAGGAAATATTATAAATATATTGGTGATCTTTTATCTTAAAGGGGCTACTCTAAATATATACCCTAAAGTTGAGCTATAATGCTTTGTTTGTAGGCTAAAATATGATACGATGAACTAATAAGGCAAATTTTTGCGGATTACGGGCTCATTCAAAGTGAAAACAATACTACTTTTATTTGTACTAATTATAAAAATTTTTAGTCCTATCAATGTATTAGCAGTCTCTAGTGCTAATAATACTAAAATCAACATCACTCCTCATCAATTACAGACCGCCATCTTTTATGAAGAATATGTGGTCGTAGGGCGAGCCAGCATGCAAAATAGTAGCGATTATTTTGCAAAGGTACGAGGTGTTGTAGACGAAGTATCTAAGATACAAGGTAGTATGGTACAAAAAGGAGATGTACTATTAATTATAGATAAAAAAGTTGCAGAGAAATTGAAGGCACGGGCAGAGGCAAATTTATATCTGGCCGAATCAAATTATAGAGGTAATTCATCTCTTCTAAAGAAAAATATAATCAACAAAGAAGAAATTAACAGATCAAAATTATTACTTGAAAATGCAAGGAGTGACTATGCAAAATCGATAGAAATATATGATCATATGGTGATAAAAGCAGAAGAAGATGGTTATATAGGGGTTATAAGAGCTAATGTAGCGAGTGATGTAAAAGAGGGTGATTATTTGTTTAGCATCATTAATAAAAGTAATTTTAATATATTTGTAGAATTGCCTGAAAAGCTCAGAGGAAGAATACTAAGGACAGATAGCGTTAGTATCGAATGTGAAAATGGGGATATTATCAATGGCAATATTTCTGCTATATCTGATTATTTATCGAATCACGGGACTATAACGGCTAAGCTTCAATTTCCTTTCAATGAAAATCTGATACATGGCTCCTATGTTTCCACTAATATAATTTTCAATAAGCATACTGGTCTTGCCGTCCCAGAAAAAGCTATACTCAAAAATAATAACGGCAATTTTGTGTACATGGTTACTAAAGATAATAAAATAAAGCAGATTTTTATTACTCCAGGAATCAGGACCAATAATATGATAGAGTTACTATCAAATGAACTCGTAGATGGTGATATGATCGTGCTAGAAGGTTTAACTAAGGTATATGATGGATTAGAGGTGGAAGTAAACTCACAATGAATCTTGTCATGATAGTAACTCAGTTACCCAATTTATTGATATTATTTACCGCGACTTGCAATATTCTATATATAGAATTCGTGATGTGTCAAAATACTATTAAATTATGACATTCTCTTCCCTTTGCATCAAAAGACCTGTTTTTACCATAGTACTCAGCCTAATAGTGCTTGTATTAGGGGCTGTATCTTATACTAAATTACAAATTAGAGATACTCCTAATATAATGCCTCCTATAGTCTCAGTGGAAGCTATATATCCTGGGGCGGATGCACTTTACATGGAGAAGCAAATCACCACAAGGATAGAAAAAGTCCTGAAAAATGTTAAAAATTTAGACTCCATGTCTTCTGCTAGTAAATTAGGCAGCAGCGTTATTACTTTATTGTTTAAGCTAGATGCAGATATAGAAATAGCCCTTAATGATGTAAGATCTAAAATTGCTGATCTAAACACTATCTTTCCTGATGACATGAAACAACCATCAGTTTCTAAGTTAGATTTAGATAGTTGGCCAAGTATGTGGATAAGTATTAATAGCGATAGGCATGATAACCTAGAGCTAACAAGAATTGCTGACGAATATATTAAATCAGAACTAGAGAGATTGCCTTCTGTAGGTAGCTCAATAATTTTTGGTGGAAGAAATTATGTAATGAAGATAGAGCCAGATAATGCAGGGTTATTTCAGCATAAAATATCTCCATTTGAAATTGAGTACGCAATTATAAATCAAAATAAAGATTATCCGGCCGGTACCATTAAGTCTGATTCACGTAATTTTAGCTTAAGGCTTAACGCATCTTTAAATAATACCAAGGAATTTGGTAATATTATTATTAAAAAATATCAGGATGGCACTGTCATCAAACTTAGAGACATAGCGCGTATTAGCTTAGAGCCCTTAGAAACTAATGTAATTTTAAGATATAATGGCAAACGATCTATTGCTATAGGCTTAATCAAACAATCTACAGCAAATATTATTGAACTATCGAATAATGCTAGGAAAGAGCTCGGGAAGATAAAAAAGAATTTACCTGCAGGAGTGCAGATAGAAATAGCACATGATATCGCCATTCCACTTAAAGAATCTATAAAAGAAGTTTTTTATACAATATTTGAAGCTGTGATTTTAGTTGGATTAGTAACATATATTTTTCTTGCGTCTGCTACTATTACCCTAATTCCCTTAGTGACTATTCCTATATCTTTAATCGGCACTT
Source organism: uncultured Rickettsiaceae bacterium (assembly GCA_964351245.1). Classification (GTDB taxonomy): domain Bacteria; phylum Pseudomonadota; class Alphaproteobacteria; order Rickettsiales; family Rickettsiaceae; genus JANRKH01. The sequence goes on from CAYGNF010000016.1 coordinate 3,456, forward strand.
TTGCAGCTATGTATTTTTGTGGATTTTCTATAAATATTTTTACTTTACTTGCCATGATTTTAGCAATTGGCCTTGTAGTAGATGATGCAATAGTGATGCTAGAAAATATCGTTAGACATAAAAATGAATTTGGCAAAACTTCTATGCAGGCCGCGTATGACGGAGCAAATGAAATTGGTTTTGCTGTCATTGCTATGACTATTACCCTTGCTTCTGTATTTTTGCCAGTAGGATTGATTGAAGGGTTTTTAGGTAAATTATTCATAGAATTTGCATGGACTCTGGCATTTTGTGTATTATTTTCTGGATTTGTGGCCCTGACTTTAACTCCAATGATGACAAGTAGAATGATAGGGGATGTAGAGCATAAAAAGCCCAGAATATTACAAAGCTTTGATCTGTATTTTAATATATTGCAAGCAAAATATGTTGATTACCTAGGGGTTGCTATAGAAAACAAAAAAAGATTTTTTGCTATCTGCTCTTCCTCTGTAATATTACTGATAATAAGCGTGAATTACATACCTAAAATATTTGCCCCAGAAGAGGATCAAGCATTTTTGCAAGTATTTTTTTCCGGCCCTGAAGGATCAAGTGTAAAAGAATCAGAAAAATCTGTTTTAAGGGCAGAGGAGATAATGCAAAAAGATAAAGATATATTCGGATTTTTTGCTGTGATAGGCTGGGGAGGGGGTGAGAGTGGCATGGCTTTTGTTCCTTTAACAGAATGGAGTAAAAGAAAAAGATCGCATCAGGATATCAAAGGGGATCTAAATGCTCAATTTTCTAAAATACCAGGAATGTCTATATTTGCAGTAAGCCCAAGATCTTTGGGCTCAGGGGGATCAGAGAAGATGGTGGAATTTGACTTACAAAGCTCTTTGACTTACGAAGAGCTTGATATATTGTCAAATAATTTTATAGATCAAATGAAACAAAATTCGATATTTCAAAACGTGGAGAGGGATTTTAAATCCTCAACTCCTACTATTGATATATTAGTCAATCGAGAAAATGCTTATAGATACGGAGCAAATCTTGAGACCATAGGTAGAACAGTGCAATATCTGATTGCAGGTAGAACTGTAGGGGATTTTAGGATGGGTAATGATATATATAATGTAATGTTGCAATACCCAGAAGCACAAAGAACAAACCCGGATGACTTAAAAAGAATATTAATTAAAACTGATAATAATAATATTGTACCTCTAGAATCAGTGGCCAAAATAATAGAAAAAATTACAGTACAAGAATACCGGCACTATAATACAGCTAAATCTATAACTATTACATCCGATTTATCATCTGGAGCAAGTTTAGCAGATGCAGTAAATGCAGTAGATCAAATAGCTAAAAACGCCCTCAATAAAGATAACACAAAAATAGGATATCTAGGACAGATTAAACAGATGCAAGATTCTACAAATAGTATAATAGTGATTTTTGGCTTTGCGATGATTTTTATATTTTTGATACTTGCTGCTCAGTTTGAAAGTTTTTTGGATGCGATATTAATTCTACTTGTAGTACCATTTTCAATTACCGGAGGAGTATTAGGACTATATTTATCGGGTGATACTATTAATATGTATAGTAATATAGGGCTGGTGACATTAATAGGACTGATTACTAAAAACTCTATAATGATTGTAGAATTTGCTAACCACTTGCGAGAAAAGGGTGCGGAGATACAAGATGCAGCACTTGAATCAGCTAAACTGCGACTAAGGCCAATATTAATGACAAGTATCGCTACTGTTTGCGGAGCGATGCCTTTAGTATTTGCAACAGGAGCTGGTGCTGCAGCGCGTAATTCAATTGGCATAGTAATTGTTTACGGAATGACTATTGGGACTCTATTTACGATATTTGTAATACCAGTAATGTATCAAACATTTAAAAAGAAGATATCATTGCAACCATAAAGCTTATGAGAGCTTTTTTTATATAGCAATACAGATATGGCCTCCATTTATTTTTTTAAAAAGATTTTTCCGGCGGGCTTCCGAACTTTTTTATTTAATTTTATAGGGTCAATCCCTAGATTTTTGTAACGCAAATTATCTCATCATAATATTAATCTCATCATAAGATGACTATTCTGATGTAATGTGTTATTTTCCATAATATATATTATGTAACTTTTTTATGCTATATCATTCTTGGAAGTTATCATTTTTAGATTATGAGATTTGATTGAGGATTTGGTATGATCCACTAATATTACCCCTAATACCTCCCGTAACAAGAAGATATATGGCTAACTGGACTTGGGATATTGTAATGAGTATATGAGGCAGTGATATAGAAAGTTACAAGAAGCCTGAGAATAAGTAAAATTTATTTACAGGCTTCTTGTATAGAACAACTCTTAATGTTTTGGAGTTGCTGGAGCTTCAGTTTTTGGTTCTGCAGACTCAGACTCTGTTTTTGTTTCAGTAGTTTGCTCTGTTGTTGGCACCACTTCGTCTTTTTTCTTCATTTTCTCTTCGTGCTTCATATCAGCAGCAAAAGATGATGAAGAAAGAATTAATGCAAATGATGCAATTAAGGTAGCTAATTTTTTCATAATTTAAGTTCTCCTAAAAAATTTGTTGATAAACAAACCGCATAATCGCAGCAGGAAAGTTATTTTTCTGAGCGTATTTTTTTTACCTTAAAGGAAGATTTGATGAGCAGAATTAACATTCTGGACTAAATACTTCATTTTAAGATCTACGGATTTACAAAAAATGGAGTATATATAGTTATATATAAACCCCTCTCTATAAAAATCTCAGAATACTATCTAACTTGCTAGCTATCGGTGTCAGTTACTTATTAAAGCACAGATTGATAAAATTATCAAATGATTAGTTGATACAAGTATAGGTTTTTTATTGATATTTTGCGTATTAGCCTCTCTCTACTGCCCTCAATTCATTATATAAATAATATTTAGTGCAATAATATTAGATTAATTACAAAAATTATGGTAATAATACCTCACTCATTATCAAAGCGGATGCGCGGTTTGTCAATCATTAAGGCTGGGTCTATTATTGGAATATTCACAATCTGTTCTAGAATATTTGGCCTTGCGCGTGAAATTATTATCGCTAATTATTTCGGCACTTCTCTATATGCTGAATGTGTCAATATTGCATTTAGATTCCCTAATTTGTTTCGCAGATCCTTTGGAGAAGGTGCTCTAACCAGTGCTTTTGTACCAATTTATTCTGCAAACCTCCTCAGCGATCGCAAAAAGGCTACAATATTTGCTAGCCAGACTTTTACATATCTTGCACTCTTGCTTTGCATCATTACTGCTTTATGCGAAATATTCATGCCTTATATAATATTGATATGCGCTCCAGGCTTTGCAAATGATCCTGAAAAATTCGATTTATCTGTATTATTGTGCAGAATTACAACACCATACCTAATTTTGATATCCTTGTGCGCGCTATTTGGAGGCATACTGAATAGTAACAAAAATTTTGCACCTTTTGCAGCATCCCCTATTATCTTGAGTATTTTTATTATTGGGGCATGCTGGGTTGATGCTAACTTGCAACAAAAATCTATCAATATTGCTATAGGAGTATTGGTTGGAGGAATATCCCAATTAATAATGATGAGTATATTTACAATGAAATTCGAGCCTGGCTTATATTTGATGAATATGATGCAGGCATCAAAAGATACACAAATATTTATAAAAAATTTTTTACCTGAAGTAGTCAGTAGCAGCACAACTCAGCTGAATTTATTTATATCTCAGGCACTTGCAAGTTTTATTCCTGGAACTATAGCCATTTTATCTTATGCAGATAGGATTTACCAATTTCCTCTATCTATTATTGGCATATGTTTTAGTACAGTTCTTTTACCAGAATTATCTAAACTACAAAAAGCGGGCAAAAAAGATAGCGCTATAGCTCTACAAGAAAAAGCGATTAAACTAGGATTATTCCTATCGTTTGGAGCAATGGCCGGTATTATTTCTTTATCTTACCCTATTATTTATATAATATACGAAAGAGGTAGCTTTAATACCTTAGATACAATAAAGACTTCAGAGGTACTTGCTATTTTCTCTTTGGGGCTTCCTGCTTATGTTATCAATAAAATACTGCATCCTATATTTTATGCAAGACTAGACACAAGATCTCCAATGCGCATTACACTAGTGACTATTTGTATAAATTGCATATTGAATTGTATTTTTATATATTTTGGATTTGGTCATTTAGGCATTGCTCTTGGAACTACTATATCATCATGGATCAATGTTTTGCTTATAATATTATTACTTAAAAAACAGGGAATAAGAATTACGCATACAGATCTTAGAGGCTGGCTTACAAAACTTTCTCTATCATCTATCATTATGTATTATTGTATTGCTTTTCTAAATCAAGGATTGATGCACTTATATGGAGTAAATGGGATTTTAGCGATTGCGATTATTTCCTTCCTCATTCTCCTGGGAGCTACTATATATATTTCTATATCTTTCTTACTAAAGGTCGCTCCATTGCATGAAATAAAATCTCTAATGAGAAATAATCAATAAAAAACTGGAGCAAAAAAGGTAACCTAGTAAATTTTTATACAAATCCCAGTTAGCTTATGCTTGCAAAAAGTATAAGGGTGGTGTAGCTCTAGAGTAAGGAGACACAAAAGGGGTGCATGGTAGTGAATATCGCCAATAATTATTTGCCGGTTTTTATCTTTATAGTCATTGCATCTGCATTGTCATTAGCAATTATTATTATATCATATTTATTTGCAAAACGAAGACCATCAAAAGCAAAACTCTCTCCATATGAGTGTGGATTTGATCCATTTGGAGATGCAAGGGATAAGTTTGATATCAGGTTTTATTTGGTTGCGATATTATTCATTATATTTGATCTTGAAATTATGTTTTTAATTCCTTGGGCTATATCTTTAAGTAAAATAGGATTAGTTGGATTCTGGTCCATGATGTTTTTTATCGGAGTTTTAACATTTGGTTTATGGTATGAGTATAAAAAGGGGGCGCTAGAGTGGGAGTAAAAGATCTAAATAATAATACCGAGTACGATAAATTAATATTACCAGATGATATTAATAACAGAGGATTTTTGCTTTCTAAGCTTGATGATGTAGTGGCCTGGGCCAGAGCTGGATCCATGTGGCCTATGACATTTGGCCTCGCATGTTGCGCTGTAGAAATGATGCAAGCAGCATCTGCTAGATACGATATGGACAGATTCGGGATGTTATTCAGACCTAGCCCAAGGCAATCAGATTTAATGATTGTAGCAGGAACTCTTACAAATAAAATGGCACCTGCTCTTCGTAGAGTATATGATCAAATGCCCTACCCTAAATGGGTTATCTCTATGGGCAGCTGTGCAAATGGAGGGGGATATTATCATTTTTCATACTCAGTGGTCAGAGGATGTGATCAAATAGTTCCAGTTGATATATATGTCCCAGGATGCCCTCCAACTGCTGAGGCTCTTCTTTACGGCGTTCTACAACTCCAGAAAAAAATTAAAAGACAAAAATCTATCACATGAAAGCAATAATAGATGAAATCATTAAAGTAAATAATTTTGACGTTACTTTAGAGGAGAATACAAGCTATCTTTGCTGTAAAACTCATACTAAAGATCTAACAGGATTTATCACGCATCTCAAAGAAGATAGGAGATTAAGATTTGCGGTATTAATTGATCTATTTGCCGTAGATTTTCCTTCAAGGTTACAGAGATTCGAAATAGTATATAATCTACTCAGCCTTGAACATAATCAAAGAATTACAGTAAAGACTTATGCGGCTGATAAGGAGCGCATACAATCTGTCGCTAAAATATTTTCTTCAAGCATTTGGTATGAAAGGGAAATTTTTGATATGTTTGGTGTAAAATTTGATGGCAATCCGGATTTAAGAAGAATATTGACTGATTATGGATTTAGCGGACACCCATTGCGCAAAGATTTCCCAGTATCTGGATATGTGCAGGTGCGCTATGATTCGGCGCTAGAAAAAGTGATAAACGAGCCCGTAAAACTTCAGCAAGCTTTCAGAGATTTTGATTTTCTTACTCCTTGGCAATCATCTTCTTCCCCCCTACCAGGGGATGAAAAAGCTCCACGTACTAAATAATTATTGGAGATAGTATGACATTAAGTAATGATGGTGAAATCGGATTAAAAAGTATGACTCTAAATTTTGGACCTCAACACCCTGCGGCGCACGGTGTATTGCGTCTAATACTAGAGCTAGATGGAGAATTAGTCACCAAAGCAGATCCTCATATAGGACTTTTGCATAGAGGTACCGAAAAACTCATCGAGCATAAAACATATCTGCAGGCAATACCTTACTTTGATAGATTGGATTATGTTTCCCCAATGTGTCAAGAGCACGCATTTGCCCTTACTGTAGAAAAATTACTGGGATGCAGTGTACCAAAGCGAGCACAATATATCAGAGTTCTATTTTCAGAGATTACTAGAATATTAAATCATACAATGAATGTGGCGACTCAGGCTCTTGATATAGGAGCAACCACACCATTACTCTGGCTTTTTGAAGAAAGAGAAAAATTAATGGAGTTTTACGAAAGAGTCTCCGGCTCCAGAATGCATGCTAATTATTTCAGGCCTGGCGGGGTTGCTCAAGATTTACCAGATGGATTATCTGAAGATATAATGATATTTTGCGAAGAGTTTCAAAAAGTCTTACAAGACACCGAGAGTTTATTGACAGAAAACAGGATTTGGAAACAAAGAACAGTTGATATAGGAGTAGTAAGCCAGAAAGAAGCTATGAACTGGGGTTTTTCTGGTCCTATGTTAAGGGGTTCAGGAGTATCTTGGGATTTAAGAAAATCAAATCCCTATGACTCATATGAGGATTTTGACTTCGATATTCCTGTAGGGAGAAATGGCGATTGTTATGATCGATATCTAGTACGAATAGCAGAAACATATCAATCTATATCTATAATAAAACAAGCAATCGAAAAAATGCCAGATGGGCCCGTAAAAACATTAGACCATAAAATATCCCCTCCTACAAGAGCCGCCATGAAGGAATCTATGGAGGCAATGATTCATCATTTTAAATTATATACGGAAGGATATCACGTACCTGAGGGAGAATATTATGGAGCAGTAGAAGCGCCAAAAGGAGAATTTGGTGTATATTTGTATTCAGATGGTACAAACAAGCCATATAGATGTAGAATTAGAGCACCTGGCTTTGCGCATTTACAAGGTCTAGATTTTATGACTCGGGGCCATATGCTTGCTGATGTTGTGACTATTATTGCAAGTCTTGATATAGTATTTGGAGAGGTAGATAGGTAGTGAAGAAACAAGCAGATAGTAATAATAAATTTATCTTTACGAAAGAAAATAACAAAAAAGCACAGAATATAATTGCGCGATACCCACAAGATAGGAAAAAGAGCGCTCTACTCCCTCTTCTGGACCTAGCTCAGAGGCAAAATAGTGGATGGATTTCAGAAGAATGTATAGAATATGTAGCTCATATGCTAGAAGTGCCCTTTATTAAAGCCATGGAAGTTGCATCATTCTATACAATGCTGCGCCTGAAACCGGTAGGAAAATACCACATTCAAGTTTGCGGTACAACTCCCTGCTGGCTTAGAGGCGCAAGCGATATAATGCAAGCCTGTAACTCTAAATTGAATATTCAAAATACGGAAACAACAGAAGATGGTTTGTTTACTATCTCAGAAGTAGAGTGTTTAGGAGCCTGCGTTAATGCTCCTATAGTTCAAATTAATGATGATTATTACGAAGATCTTACTCCAGAAATTATGAATAAAATCTTAGATGATTTAAAATCTGGGCAAAAAGTACAAATAGGCTCTCAAATTAATCGCATAGGAAGTAAAGCAAAAGCCTAATAACGCAAAAACATATTGCATTAAAATATATAGATCTATGCAAAAACCTATCAACAAATTAATAATATTTCTAAAAATTTATGGAGCGCTTATCTACCCCAAGTGCAGCTTCTTTTACCGCTTCGTTTAATGTAGGATGAGCGTGGCAAGTACGCGCAATATCTTCAGCGGCTGCTTTAAATTCCATTCCAAGCGCAATTTCTGATATCAAAGTACCAGCATCAATGCCTATAATATGGGCTCCAATTACTTCATCGCTTTTTTTATCAGCTAATATTTTTACAAAACCATCGGTAGCTCTGATAGTTCTTGCCCTGCTATTTGCAAGAAATGGGAATTTTCCTACCTTGTACTCCCTACCCTGTTTTTTTAGTTCATCTTCAGTGAAACCTACTGATGCTACTTCGGGCGAGGTATAAATTACACTTGGTATTACATTATAATTTACATGACCATGTTGACCCGCCATAATTTCAACAGCAGCTATCGCCTCTTCTTCTGCCTTGTGTGCCAGCATTGGACCCTCTATTACATCTCCTACTGCATAAATATTTGTTATAATAGTTTGAAAGCTAGAATTAACTGGTATTCTTCCGCGCTCATTGACTTTGATCCCTACATTCTCAAGGCCCAGCATTGCTGTATACGGATTCCTTCCAACTGATACAAGTACTTTATCGGTAATGAATTCACTATTCTTACTATCTCTAGACTCTAGAGTAAGTTTTAATTGATTGTCCATTTTTTCGCATGCAGTAACCTTTGTTGCAAATATAAATTCTATACCTTGTTTTGCTAATATTTTATGCAAAGCAACAGAGACTTCTGTATCCATCGCAGGAACAATCCGATCCGAAAACTCGATAATTGTTACCTTTGAACCGAGCCTTCTCCAGACCGAGCCAAGTTCAAGTCCGATATATCCGCCTCCAATTACTACCATTGAGGGTGGCACAGAGTCTATCTCAAGAGCTTCTTTTGAGGATATGATATCTTTTTTATCCATCTGAACACCTGGTATCTCTATTACATCAGATCCTGTAGCGATCAATATTTTCTTTGCTATGATTTTACTAATTTCACCAGATTCAGTAGTGATAGTTACTTCTTCTGGGCCTGTAATTTTAGCAGTGCCGGTAAATTTTTTCACCTTATTCTTTAGAAATAATCCATCTATACCCTTGCACAAGTCTGAGACTACTTGATTCTTTTTTGCGAGCATTGCAGTAAGTTTAAGTTTTGGATTAGCCTCTATACCTATTTCTTCAAAATGATGCAGAGCTTCTTCGTATTTTTCTGAATAGTTAAGTAGTGCTTTTGAGGGTATACATCCTTCATTAAGACAAGTGCCGCCCAGAGTAGTTCTTTTGTCCACGCATCCAACTTTCATACCGAGTTGTGCAGCCCTAATAGATCCAGTATAACCTGCAGGCCCTCCTCCTATTACTACCAAGTCAAATGAATCTACTGAGTCTGCCATATATCAAATTCTTTTTAAGTTTACAATTAACTACAGAATATCATACTTTATTTGTGTTGCAAATAACTCAGTAGAGCAAGAGCTGCAAAAGCCTAAGATTTCTAATTTATCATTGTAAACTTCGTCATTTTTTAATATTGCTGTATATAATTTTTTAGTCATTGGTGGTGCAATATTATCATGTGCTGTATATAATCTAGCTTCTCCGCACTCTCTGATATGATTCAAAAATTCATAAAGAGATTTTTCTTCTACATCCATGCTTTCCTTAAAAGAAATTATGTTTTTGAGACCAAATTGATAGAGTATACTATTTAAATCTTGGAGGCGAATCATAGGACGTAGTCTATTAGTGTAACCTCCAATTGATTCTTCTTCTACTGCCCATAATTTTATTCGGGTCTTCATGATGCTGCACTCTCCTGCAAAACATCCCATGAAAATCCCATCTTTTGTTAAATGACTATTAATCCACATGATAAATGATTGAATATCCAAAATTTTGCATATGTCATAAAAACTGATAATCAAATCATATTTCTCTTCATGCGCTTGATTATGGTACAAAAGTCGATTTACTGTAGCGTTACAAGATCTTTGTATATCTTGTGTAATAAATTCATTGAAATGCCCTAAAATTAGAATTTTTGATATTTTATTTATTTGTATATCTTCTAGAAAATCAAAAATAATATTTTTACCGATAGAGAGGTATCTCTCCTGGATGACTGATTTAGTGATCATATGATTGTAGCATTTTCTCTATCTTATCTCTATAATGCTCTACTATATTTTGCTTTTCTTGTATAATGTTTCTTGCTTCTTGTAATATCTTATCTCTTGTGACTCCATCCATATTAAGTGCATAGTTGATTTGCTCAGATAAATTATCTGGATGCTTGATTTGTATAGCTGCTTTTTTAGATAAAAACTCTTCTGATATTTCCTTACAATGAGACATATCAGGGCCAAATAATATTACAGATCCATATAAAGCTGGCTCTAATATATTATGACCTCCATTTTCAAAGCTTCCTCCTACAAAGGTTGGAATACCAATGCTACATATATTATGAATCTCTCCTATAGTATCAATTATGAATATCTTGCTTTCTTGGGATGGTAATATGTTTGTACTACGCGTTGTATGTGATAGATTATATTTTTGACACATATGTATGACTTCGTTTAATCTGCTAGGATGCCTAGGAGCTATGATAATCTTCATATTAGGATCATCCCTCACAAGATTTGAACAAATAGGAAGTATTAATTCTTCATCTTTTTTATGAGTACTAAGGATAAAAATACATTTTTTTGCATCAAGCCATTGCTCTACTCCATCTTTCAGCGCTTTATCGATAGCAAGCTTGCGTTGAGCGTACTTAAGATTACCAATCTTCTGAACATTCTTAAATCCTAAACTCGTAAAATACTGAGCGTCTTTTTGAGTTTGAGCTAGTATAGCAGAAAATTTTTGCCCCACCCATATTGCAAAAAATCCCAAAAACTTCCATCTACGAAATGATTTATCAGACATAATAGCGTTTACAATTAATACTGGCACTCTGTTGCTTGATTGCCAGATTGTAACAGGCCATATCTCCGACTCAATAAATATTGCGATTTGAGGGCGCCAATAATCTAAAAATATCCTGATAATAAAATAATTATCAATAGGTGCATATTGATGAATAATGTTATTACTGTCGGCAATCCTTTGTAATACATTATTACTTGAAGCCAGAGTACCGGTTGTAATTAAAAAAGATCTTTGTATATTTGATTGAGATGATAGGATTTCAATTAAATTAAGGGCAATGTTAGACTCCCCTACGCTTGCGGCATGAATCCATATTACATTATTATGTAGCCCGGGTTTTTTCCTTATTGCAAGCTTTTCTAAGAATCTTGAAGGATCCTCTTTACCTTGAGATATTCTGATAAGAAGAATAATGATCTGCGGGATCAATAATACCAGACTTAAAATTATTAATATGAGCTCAATTATCATAACTAATTACGATGTAAGAGCTATGCAAGCTCTTTTAATACGCATGCATCCCTCATGTAGATCCTCTTTAGATAATGCAGTTGATATTCTAATATGACCCTCTGCACCAAAAGCAGAACCTGGTATAACTCCAACTCCACTTTCTTCAAGTAGATACATGGCAAAATCAGTGCATGTTTTTAATGTAATGCCGGACTTGTGAGTACGATTAAGCAATGCTTTTATTGAAGGAAAAATATAAAAAGCCCCTTCTGGTTTTGCGATTTCAAACCCCTCAATCGTACTTAATATATTTAAGGCAATATTTCTCTTTATCTCAAACTCATCTGAGTTATGCTTTAAAAATTCCTGAGGCCCTTCTATAGCAGCTAAAGCAGCATATTGAGAGATAGAGCATGGATTTGATGTAGACTGGGATTGCAAGGTTGCGATTGCCGCAATCAGATTTTTATCTCCAGCTCCGTATCCAATTCTCCAGCCCGTCATTGAATAAGTTTTCGAGACTCCGTTAACAATAAATACTCTCTCCTTAAGTTCGGGGCATATATTAATAATATTAGTATGTGTTAGCGATTCAAAGACTTCGCATTCATATATTTCATCGCTTAAAATATTTACATGCGGATGTTGCTTCAATACCTCCGCAAGACTCAGAAGTTCATCATGAGAATATACTGATCCAGTAGGATTATTTGGTGAATTAAGAATAAGCCACTTAGTTTTAGGAGTGATATAAGATGCAAGATCTGTATGTGTAAGTTTAAAATTATTCTGAATCGGGCAATCAATAATTACGGGCTCTCCTTCTGCCATGATTACTATATCTGGATATGATGCCCAATAAGGGGCTGGTATTATCACCTCGTCGCCCTTATTCAGACTCGCCATGAATAAATTATATATTACTTGCTTACCGCCGGATCCTACAGTGACTTCGTCAAGTGCGAAATTCAAGTTATTATCTTTTTTAAATTTAGAAGTAATAGCTTCTTTTAGAGCCTTAATTCCATCTACTTCAGTATATCTGGTTTTACCTTGATTTATCGCATCTATTGCTGATAATCTTATATGCTCTGGTGTAGGAAAATCTGGCTCTCCTACTGTAAGAGAAATAATATCTTTGCCTATTTTTTTTAATTCCGAAGCCTTTGCGGCAAAAGCAAAAGTAGGAGAAGGTTTGATTTTAGCAACTCTGCGTGAGATTATATCCATATGTCTTTATAAATTATTGAATTATGAGAATTTATCATGTAGTTATATCAAAATAAGATCTTAAATCAACTAAAGTTCAATGAACTCAAATGAGTTATAATTTTTATGATTACTAAAATCACCACCACTGTATCAACAATTTTAAGCTTACCTATTCATATCATTAGCTTTGTCTACAGTTTTGTGAGTAAAATGAAGCAGAATCTAATAGATCTAATGCATCATTTATCCATCCTTAAGGATGCAAATATTTCGCTTGGAAAATTTCATCTTCAAAAAGGTAATTTTACAGATGCAGCTTTAAGATTTCGCATAATCGACAAGTTTTTTGCGGCCAAAGATCCAGAGAATCTTTTTTGGCTGGGATTTACTCTTATGATGCAAAAAAAATATGCAAAAGCTATATCCGCACTTGAAAATAATACTTACGATAAAATAGGACTTGGCAATTATATTACAAACATGAGCTCTTTAGGGAAAATACCCAAAGAAATATACAAAGAATATGATGCAGTTTTTACTCAGATAAAATACAAGAGATATTATATTGATAAGATTAATCTATTTGAGAGATTTACTTCTGTATTACTACCTCTGATTCCTACTAATAGCTGGGATAATCATAATAAATATTCTGTACTGGAAATTTATTCCCACCCATTTTGGATAGAAGAATTTAGTAAATTCTTACCAGAAAATTCTATGGTCGACACATTAAACTTTGATGCCGAAATATCCGGTATTGCCAAAACCTATAATGCTAAATCTAATATTTATAGCAATATCTCATTAGCAGAAGACATGAACTCAGCTCAAATGAGCACCAAATATGATTGTATTATCGCATTTGATAGCCTATCGAACAACACGGATCTTGCGAGTGCATTTAAGTCTATAAAGTCTATATTAAATGATGATAGTATTTTTGCGTTTGTACTACCTAGGGGAAGTAAAGTGAAGATACAGCCCAATATGAATCATTTCGTTTTTAGTAAAGATTATATTGTGGAAAACTTAAAGCTAGCCAATCTATATATTTCAAGTATAATCCCCATCACTATTACACCTAACCTTGAATATTTTATTATAGTAGCCAAATGAAACATTACCTAAGATATGTATTTTTACTGTTTATCGTGATTGGGCAAAACTCCCATGCATCTGAAATAAATTATGATAATAATTACCATTACGATACAATGGAGGACCATTCAGGTTGTAATGATTTAGCCGATCCTCTGGAGCCAATAAATAGAAAGATATTTTACTTTAACTCTTTTCTAGATATGATTATACTTAAGCCAGTTGCTGTTGCTTACGACAAAACGCTAAATGATTTCACAAAAACTCGAATTGGAGATTTTGTAGATAATGTATATGAGCCTCTTACTTCGGTTAATTATTTATTGCAATTAGACTTAAAAAATACTTTCAGAAGCCTAGCGAAATTTTGCCTCAATACTACATTTGGCCTTTTAGGTACCTTTGATATAGGAACAAAAATGGGTATTGATCATAAACCTCAAAATTTCGGTAGTACTCTTGCATACTACGGCGCAAGACCGGGGCCTTATATCGTATTGCCTATTTTAGGATCTACTAATATGCGTGACATGTGGAATTTAATAGCCTTTGATGATGCTATGAATCCCGTGAAATATGGATTAAAACCTGGAATCAAAAACGCTTATACAGTAACAAGAGTAGTGCATAAAAGATATGAGCTTATGCCATTTACAAATTATATCGTAAAAACCTCTAGCGACCCTTACGTAAGCATAAGAAGTGCATATCATCAAAGAAGAGAAAGTGATATCCAATATCCATCTGGATATAAATGCGGAGTTAAGATAAAAAAATCTTTGTAGTACCACAAGAACCTCAGCGCATCAAAAAATCTTGATTGCAATATCTTCCGCCCCACTTTAGACAAATAAATTTTAAAGTGGGGCTAGGATCTAACATTAGATCAAATACATAACTGCAGAATCTAATCCATATTATACATATTATTTTGTAAAAAGCATAGCTGACTTGCAACATACTTGTAATATTATTTACTAGAAATCTCTAAGATTATTATATTATCTTTAAATAAATGATTTATTTTTTATAATAAAATATATATCAATTAAGTAAGTAATAAATTTTATGATAAAAAATGCAATTGTTCCAATTCGCGATCGTACAAATCTATACTCTAGTATACAAATTGAAAAGTACGTAAGTAATGGGCGGCTTACTCTTGAAGAAGCGTCATCAAACACTCCCTCTCTTTCTAACATACATCTATTTGGATTAATTGCTCAGCTGACTTATCAAGATGCGTCCGCAATAAAAGAAGATTTTAGTAAAATAGGTTTTGTGGCAAATACCTTGACTTCTGATTCTCTTCAGACCGTTGTCTCTTATGATGCAGAAGATAGCTATATTATTGCTTTTAGAGGCACAAGTAATCCTACGAATTGGGCAAGAGATGATGCGCGCATTAAACTAATAGATGTACAAATCCAAAATCAATATGTATCCGTACATAGAGGATTTTGGTATGCTCTTGATAGTCAGTGGAGCGCAGAAGGAGGTATATATAGCAGTCTGAAGAGTAACAGCGAATTCAAAAATGCGCAATATCATATCTCAGGTCACTCCCTTGGCGGAGGGATGGCTTTTTTATGCGCTCTCAAATTACTTGATCTAGGGATTCCTGAGGAAAATATTCAGTTATATACTTATGGTCAGCCACGCACTTTTGGAGATTCTATACAAAGCGTTATTGGCAAGAAGATATATTCATTCTTTACAGGAACCTCTGTAAAATCATCCTCAGAGACACTTCAGGAGCTAATGAAAAATGTAGAATATTATAGAATAGTAAACGAAGATGATATAGTGCCGCGTATTCCACCAGAAATTACTACGTGCATACCTTGTGGCTATAAACATTTTGGAAAATTAGTATATCTAGATCATGGGACTGTAACATATCCAGAATTTCAAGAGGATGATATAGTATTACAAGAATGGCAAGATCACCTAATGACTCCATATCTTGATAATATTTCTGCTACGCTGAGTGGGGATACTAAGATCGCATCTACTTTAGGAGAAAATGAATCTGAACTATGGAGCGATATCTAAAAAGTTAGAGGCTAAGAATAAGACTTAGAAACTAACCTTGTCTTGCTTTGTATCTCTTGTTTTTTTTATTAATGATAAAGGTTTTGCCGTTTCTCTTAACAATCTGACAATTCTTGTCTCTCTTTTTGAGTGATTTGAGCGAGCTGACTACTTTCATAATAATAGTGATTTTTTATTCTTATCAAGAAATCAATTATATATCACTTTAGCAAGCGGTCAACAGAAAGTTTATAGATTCTGGTAAGTGGCGCGATCTATTCAAATTAATGTATTAAATTTCATCTGTATCATCGTAGATACATACCTTGTTTCTACCAGTTTCTTTAGCTTCGTAGAGTGCGTCATCTGCCCTTTTGATCAGCACAGTTGAATCCTTGATATTACCAATAGTATGACAAATGCCTATTGATATAGTTCTATAGAGTTTTTTATTTTGATCTGGTATTTGTATTGAATATCTTTCAACAGACTCTCTTATCCTTTCTGTGATTTCTAAAGCATTCTGCATGGATACATCATATATTATAGCTATGAATTCTTCGCCCCCGAATCTTGCAACTAGATCAGTAAGCCTCAATGAGTTTTTGATAATTGTAGCAATCTCTTGGAGAGCAAAATCTCCAGCTTGATGACCATACTCATCATTAATTTGCTTAAAATGATCTATATCAAACATTGCTAGAGCCATACCTTTTTCTTCTTGGATAGATTTTTTGGTCATGTGCTCGATATGAATATCAAAATATCTTCTGTTATATAGGCCAGATAGTGGATCTTTGATAGATAAACTTACAGTTTTTTCAAGCCCGTCTCTTAAAGAATCATGGTATTTTTTTCTTCTTAATTGAGTTTTCATTCTAGCAAGCAATTCATTTTCATCGACAGGATATGAAAAATAATCACTAATCCCTAGATCTACCCCCTTGACAATAATATCCACATCATCATCTTCTGTCATTAGCACAAAGCTTACATATTTTAGCTCTTCTTTAAAGCGCAAATTCACAACTATCCTTAAAGGATCAGAATGTTCTAATTGGCAACTAATTATTATAGCATCTGGGACATTATATTCTTGTATCTTCTCTAGATTATTTGGATCTGAGATTACATGAGCATGTTCAGTTAATTGTTTTAATGATCTAAGTAGATTTTTTGATCGCACTACATCGTCATCGATCAGAACTATATTGCATTCATTGAATTTATCGACTAGCTCTACCCCCTGCTCTCCTAGAGCTAAACTAGTTTGATTCCTGAGCTTGAGCTCGTCAATCATCGACTTTATTCTAGATAACGACCTCACTCTTGCAAGCAAGGCATGATCATTCACTGGCTTAGTTAGAAATTCATCTGCCCCCGACTCAAGACCCTTGATTCTATCATCAATTTCCGAAAGTGCTGTTACCATAATTACCGGAATATGCATAGTCTCTGGATTAGATTTAATTTTTTTACATGTTTCAAATCCATCCATTTCTGGCATCATACCATCAAGTAATATTATATCTATCTTGTGCTTAGACAGTATCTCTAGAGCAGCAGCACCACTAGTTGCACTTAAAACCGTATAATATTCGATCAATAATTTTGCTTCTAGTACTCTAATATTTGGCTCTAAGTCATCTACTACTAAAATCGTTGCAGTCACACGACCTCCTTGTTTAGAAAATATTTTACAGAAGAAAAGAAATCGTCAATCGATACCGGTTTAGAGAGATACATATTGCATCCTGATTGTAGTATTGTTGTTTCTTCGTTTTTCATAGCATAGGCAGATATTGCAATAATTGGTATATCTTTTAAGGCAGCATCTGATTTCATTTCTTGTATTAATGAGGTCCCAGATACTCCATCTAATTGAATATCCATCAACACTAAATCTGGTACATGTATTTTGCATAACTCTAGTGCGTTAGATCCAGTTTTAGTAGATATAGTCTGGCATTTCATAAGACATAGCATATCCTCGAATAATTTCATATTGAGGTCATTGTCCTCTACTACCAATATTTTTGACATAGTTATTTTCAGTTTTATATGTTGTGTAATTTTATTAAGCTTGCCTCCTGCCTACTAATAAGCTCATTTTTTAATATATTCTTATAGTGATGATAATAAACTTTTCTTACTCAATTTCATCTACACCACTTTGAATAAATGGGTTGCATCTTAATATTCTCCTTATACTAAGAACTCCGCCTTTTAAAACACCATATTTCTTGATTGCGTCCATTGAATAATTTGAACATGTGGGTAAAAATCTACAATTATAACCACCGATCAAAGGAGAGAGAGATATTTGATATATTCTAATGAGTATTAAAAATATGTTTTTCATGAAATACCTTCTGGTTTTGTAATAGAATTGTCTAAATTAATTACAATATCTGCTCTTGCAATTACTCTGCTGCCATGAGCTGCGCATATTATCGTCTTGCTACTTAATTGCGATAGTAAAAACGTTAATATTTTAGATTCAGTAAGTTCGTCTAGCTGGTTCGTTGCTTCATCTATTACTAGTATATCTGGATCATGATACAAAGCTCTTGCTATTGCTATACGCTGTTTTTGTCCTCCTGATAATTTCGATGATAAGCTGCCAATATTAGATAAAATACCATCAGGAAGCGACTGAATAAACTCTTGCATCTCCATACCTTTAATTATTTCGGAGATTTGACTTTTGCGCGGATCGGATGCAAAAAGACTAATATTATCCATAATAGTCCCTTCAAATAACATAGGTTCTTGAGGTACGTAGGCTATATTGCATCCTTCCCAATATGATGGATATATTGCATTATATTTTGTTTTTCCCAATCTAAACTCACCCTGATTTGGCTGATATATCCCTAGAAGTAAGTTTAATATCGTGGTTTTGCCGCATCCAGATTTTCCTACAATAACATTAAATTTGCCTAATTCTATTTTGAGATTGATAGGGCCTACAGGATGATATCGCTGTGTATCTTTAGTATTGAAAGAATAGATAATGTCATGGAATTCTATGAATTTGGCTTCATCTAATTTAATATGTTTTTCCTCGGAATATTCTGGGGCTAGAGATATTATACTAAATATTCTGCTGCAAGAAGCAATGCTTTGATCTAAGTTACTTATTACTTCGATTACCCCCCCAAAACTCGTTACAGAGATGAATGCATAAAACAAAAAAGATACAAGGGATCCTGATGATAATAATCCCATCTGTACCTGAAGATTACCATACCATACAAGGAATGAAATTATTATTAATAAGGTAGTTATTATACTTGCGAAAAATATAGATCTAAACTGCAGCCTTCTGACCATTTTGATTTGATAATCTTGGCTTAAAGAAGAAAAATGCCGTATCATAGATTCTTTAGCATTAAATGCCCGTATTACCTTATAATTTATAATAGATTCTACCACCAGCCCTACTGATAACATTTTAGCCGACTCTGCATATCGCACCAAGCTTCTGATTTTCTTGTTTATAATCGAGGCACCAATGCCAAGTAGCACTATAATTACTATAAGCATAGATGATAGTTTTGGATTAATCCAAAACATAAAAAAAATGCCCCCTAAGGTGGTAATAAAATTCCTAATTAAAAACGAAGCTACATCGATTATTATCTTACCAATTTGTTCACTATCGGAATTTATGCTGTAGGCTATATCAGAAAAAGATAGATTATGCATTTCTCTAGAATGCGCAGATAACACAGCCTCGTATGCCATTTGCTTTGCTCGGAGCACTGCATATTCTGCCACAGTATTTACAAAAAAAGACCTACAAAAACTTGCAAATCCGAATATTACAATCATTGTTATTAGTTTATAGAGTGGGAGATGCATATTTGGTTGATCAATAAAATCTCTCATAATATGCCCTACAGACAACATGCAAAAAACAACTGTTATTAAAGAAATTCCGGCAAAAGCAATATTTAATTTAGACGAAGATAGAAGTTCTAATATTTTAAAAATTAAAGATTTAGCATCAAAGGGCTCTGTAGTCATCTGATTTCTATTGTCTGCTCAGTAAGATCTGATAGCTCTTGAGAGATTACCTGCTTGATGCTTTGATTTTTGTGATTTTGCCAAATATTATCTTTGAAATAAAAATGATATGGTCCAGAAATAGGAGAGGATAGCCATATTTCTTCTCTAGCATTTTGCCTATTAATGATAAAAACTGATTCAGAGAC
>CAYGNF010000017.1:0-23288 GCA_964351245.1 uncultured Rickettsiaceae bacterium
ACTTTTATGGAATTACCTGCCTATTGTTATTTAGACTCTATAAAAGAAGTCTTTCAAGATTTTTCTCTTGCAAAAGGCGAGCTTGCCTTTAAAAACCATACGGTAGATTTAAAGAAAATAACCAATATTGCATTAATGGGTATAGAGGGAGAAAATGATGATATTGCAGCAGTAGGTCAAACACGTGCGGCGCTTGATTTATGTAGTAATCTCCCCAAATCTAGTAAGGAGTATTATTTGCAAAAAGGCGTTGGGCATTATGGAGTATTTTCTGGCAGTAAGTTTCGGAATGAGATTGTACCAGTAATTAGAGATTTTGCCTATAAAGTTAGCAAAAATTCTATGGATGGTAGCAGAGCAACAAAGCAAAAGCGCAATAAATAAATCTACTTGATATAGAAGTGCTCTGAATTTATAGAATATATGGCACGTACTTATCAATGCATGTAATGATTTCTAGATAATTGATTGTAATATTAAATTTTTACTAGCTTATAGCAAAAAAATACCCTATATTCTCTGTGTTATGAAAAATATCGAATTGAGTAATCTGTAAAATTAACGTTATCGTTACTGTTTAATACTAAGTCTATTATATAGGACTTGCCTTATATTATTAGTAGTTAAAGCTAAAGGTTTTAAAATATAATATAGAACATTGAGATAAAATTGATAACTAATTTAAAGAATCTGCAGTATAAAGTATCGACTGAGCTCGCTCTACTATTTAAGTTGTAATCCTGGTTTATGTCATGATTTATTTGATGCAGCGAGCTAAGACCTAGATCTATTCACCTAGCTTTATGTGAATGCGATACTAAAAAGATGAATATCCATCTGTAAACCAACAGAGAACCTTATTGCTTCGAGTATTTTGCGCTAGAAGCGATATTAAATTTTAAAGAGAAATAAAACTTTGAGGTTAGAGTGAATTTTAAAGAACATACCGAAGATCTCCTTTTTGTACCACTTGGAGGATCAAATGAAATCGGAATTAACGTAAATCTATATTATTACAAAGGAAAGTGGTTAATGATAGATTGTGGAAGTGGATTTGCTGACGATTATCTTCCTGGGGTAGATATGGTAGTAGCAGACATGGATTTTATCATATCAAGAAAGAAGGACTTAGTTGGCATCGTTCTAACTCATGCTCATGAAGATCACCTTGGAGCCATTCAATATTTTGCAAGACAACTTTGTGTCCCAATATACGCAACTAATTTTACTGCAAATTTTCTTAAGATCAGATTATCAGAAAACGGACTTAATAAAAATATAGAAATTAAAGAAGTAGCTCCGGGTTCAACAATCGACCTTGCCCCTTTTTCTATCGAAATGATAGGTATCACTCACTCTGCACCGGAAATGCAGGGATTGATGATTAGATGTGGAGGAGGTAATGTTTTACATACTGGAGATTGGAAATTTGATGCTGACCCAGTAGTTGGACCAGTTTCAGACGAAGCTTTGTTAAAAAAATGCGGAGATGAGGGGGTGGATGCACTAGTATGCGACTCAACCAATGTATTTAATAGCGGAGTATCTGGCTCAGAAGGAGATTTACGCAAAAGTCTTGTGGATATAATATCAGGATGTCAAAAAATGGTAGTATGTACTACTTTTGCTTCTAATTTAGCCAGACTAGATTCTCTAATATATGCAGGTAATAAGATTGGTAGAAAAGTTATTCTTTCTGGTAGATCAATGAATAGAATGTATTCTGCTGCTATCGATAGCGGGTATTTACAGGATGCTCATGTTGTTTTTGAGGAAAGAGAGATATCAAGATTCAAAAAAGAAGAGATTTTAGTAATTGCAACTGGATGCCAAGGCGAACCACTTGCGGCTGTTTCTAAAATTGCAAATGGTAGTCACAATCATATCAAGCTTAATAGAGGGGATACGGTTATCTTTTCTTCAAAAATCATTCCTGGAAATGAGAAGAAGATTTTTAGATTATTTAATAATTTTGTACGTAAGGGCATAGAAGTCATTACTGAAAGAGATCATTTTGTGCATGTGTCTGGACACCCGGCTCTTGATGAATTAAAGCATATGTACGAACTTGTAAGACCAAAAGCGGTTATACCTGTCCACGGAGAAGCTGCTCATATTCACGAGCATGCAAAATTTGCACGTAAATGTGGCATTAAAACTTCTATTGAGGTAGAAAACGGTTCTGTGGCTCTGATTAGTAGCACTGAATGTAAAATAATTGATAAGGTTGAAACAGGATATCTAGCAGTTGATGGTTCAAGTTTATTACCAGCAGAATCTAGAATCTTTGCAGATAGAAGAAGAATTAGAGATGCTGGCGTTGCTGTGATTACTCTATTATTTGATAAAAAAGCCAAGATGGTTTCAAGGCCTGTATTAGATTTCCCGGGCTGTTTGGACAGGTCTCAAGATTCTGCAATAATTGACCAAATATCAAAAGAAATTGTTGCTCTTTTTGCGGTAGATTTAGCTCAAAAAGTTACAAGATATAAGAACGATGAAGTTACGCACAGCGTAAGATCCTTGGTCAAAAGAATTCTAAAGGCAGAAATTGGTAAGCAGCCAATGATTCAGGTGAATATCGAACATACTAATTCATGAATTTAAGTATATATTAGAGGTTAGGATATGGATAGTATAGTAGTTCGCGGGGGGAGTAAGCTCAAGGGTACTATTAGAATTAGCGGAGCAAAAAATGCAGCTCTGCCAATTATGGCAGCTTCCTTGCTAACCCAAGAAGCTATAAGCATTACTAACATGCCGCGTCTTGTAGATATTAGTACTATGCAGAGCTTGTTGCAAATACTTGGTACTAAATGCGAATGGCTAGATACTAACGCAATCTCCTTAGGTTCTGAAAATATCACTAGTTTGGTAGCTCCTTACGATTTGGTAAGAAAAATGAGAGCGTCAATATGGCTTCTTGGGCCATTATTATCTAGATTTGGTTATGCAGAGGTTTCTATGCCAGGAGGATGTGCTTTAGGAGCTAGAATGGTAGATCAGCATATAGCAGTGATGCAAGCTCTAGGAGGAGAAATCACAACCGAAAATGGATATATTTTAGCAAAATCTAAGGGGAGGCTCAGGGGGGCGCATTATAATTTTAGTAAAGTGACTGTTGGAGCAACTATTAGCGGTATTTTAGCAGCCACCTTAGCCGAAGGGCAAACTATTTTAACTAATTGTGCATGCGAGCCCGAGATTGTAGATTTATGTGAAGTGCTATGTAAAATGGGGGCAAACATATCTGGCATAGGTACCAATAAAATAGTAATCGATGGCGTTCCAAAAATGCATGGGTGCGACCATACATTAATATCAGATAGAATAGAGGCGGGCACATATATGTGTGCAGTAGGTATCACCGGTGGTAAGATTATTCTAGAGAACATAGATTACGGACTTCTTGAAAATACTATATTAGCATTGCAAAATGCTGGCATAAGTTTCAATATTATCGAAAAATGCAAAATAGAGGTTACAAGAAATAGCGATATAAAATCCTCAGATATTCAAACCAACCCATTTCCTGGCTTTGCAACGGATTTACAAGCTCAGTATATGGCACTGATGACATGCGCTGATGGATCTTCTATGATTTCAGAAAATATATTTGAGAATAGATATATGCATGTATCGGAATTATGCAGAATGGGAGCAAATATCTTAATAGACGGACATACGGCCATAGTCAGAGGTGTACCTACTCTCGTTGGTGCAGAAGTCATGGCAAGTGACCTCAGAGCTTCAAGTTGCTTGATTATTGCCGGTTTAAATGCTAGGGGCCTTACCAAAGTGCGTAGAGTATACCACCTTGACCGGGGTTACGAAAATTTAGTAGAAAAACTACAAAAATGCGGAGCAGAAATAGAGAGAATCCATGGCGATAGCCCATAAATCAAATTTGATTCCTACAATTATCCACTGACTCCTGATTTAGCATTATTGTCCTGGGCTCTGGCACTAACCTCTTGATTTTGCCTGGCGCTAACGCGATTCTTCATATTACGATCTCCAGCCTCATGTGCTAAATCTCCCCATTTGCTTGTATTCCTATCTATCTTACGGGCTTTGACGTTGTTATGCATAAAGCTTTCCTCTAGAACTGGCTTTCTAACAAAATAATCTATTATGTTATCAATAAAAAACATAATCTTATCCCAAAGAGTAACTTGTAAAATCCCTTTTTCTGAACTATCTATTTTATATAAATATCGTTTTGCTTGCATTGTATCAACATGAATATTAGGACTATATATTCCAAGGATTTCCTTAAAATTCTTTACTGCGTCCTCATTTAATACAACTCCATTTGATTTGCGTTTCTCTTTTGTATCTTTTAAACTAGTTGCAGCTATTTGATGAATAATTGCTTTTATAATAGGGCTGTCTGCAGATTTATTATTCACAGATATTTCGTTAATTATTGTACGTAGTATGGTTCTGTTGCGCTCTATATGCATGTGCTCAAAATAAGATGCAATAAAATTATCTACATCCCCTGGTCTCTGTTTCTTTAGCAATAGTGTTAGATTTACTCCCATTGATTGCAGTGCTAGATCACGAGAATTTTGAGGCGGACTACTCACTCCTACTGACTCAAATATTTTTGCTACGGGCTCGCAGTTTGTATGAATTTTAAATACTGTATTTTGCTCGAGTTCTCTGAGTCCCAACTTAGATATTTGCGTATTCTGATTCTCTGATTGGGCGCCACTTACTGATTCTAAATCATTCTTGGGGTCTGATATTGTATGACTAGACTCTATCAAGAAATAATCATCAGTAACTATTCCTGTATCATTTATACATGAATATAAATTATAGTATTTACTTGTTACCTTGCTGTGTGGGTTACCTTCTTCTATTAGAATCTCCCTTGATCTTGCGCTGCAACCATTATGTTGACCTTGTAGAAGAATTGGAGGATCAGGTAATGCTGCTATACCTTGAATCCATAAGTCAGGGCCTATGCTTTGCATCATCGAACATAAAATAAAATCAATACCAGTATCATTGAGATTTAATGCATTCGCGTCACTCAATTGCTTTAGCTTATCAAAGCATGCTTCATAAGTAATATTACTGCTGCTATTTTCGAGGTTGGGTAATATATCATCTAATGTATAAATCTCTTTATCCTTTCTTATAATTAGTTGTTCTCTAGGTATATCCCTTGCTATTTGATTGTTAAGTGCCTTCCTTATATTTTCTAGATTTCTTTCTATATTGACTTTAGCATCTTTGCCAGGCTTATTTTCTAGAATATCTTTAATTAAAAGAGCAGCGACTTTGCCTATTTCGAATTGCTCATCTGAAATACTTGCAACTTTCTCTACCATTGTGAGCATACTATCATCAATCTCAAAAGATTGATCAATGATTTTTTTGTCTATATTTATTGCGTTATTACCTTCTATATCATGAGGTACTTGATGCACTAATTGTACCAAACTCTTAAATTGATCGCTGTTAATATTTTTATTTTCTGATAATGAATCATAGGCAGATTTTATTGCAGGAGAGTGAAGTAATTGCTCTAGAAGAGATGTGTAAGGACGTATATTCGCACCTTGTGATGATATTGTTTGTAATACATCCTTGTTAAAAACAAAACTTTTATAATTATTCACAAACTTTCTACAACCGATTATATGCAAATATAATAGAACTGTTCTTGCGAAAAAAATAATGAACTTTTTAAAATTACCATAAGTTTTTTATGCAGTGTATTGTTTTTACATGCTATAACTCAAGAGCACTCAAAAACATTTACTGATATTTTTCTTCCATCTCTATCCATATATTTAATTTCACGTCTAACTCACTTTGTTTCTGTTTTAAAATATTGGTGATTTGATGAAATTTTACTGGATTTTGATTGTAAAGCGTAGTATCTCCTAGCTCGCGCTCGAATTTCATGATTTCTTTTTCTAATGATTCTATTTGCTTGGGAAGCTCTTGCTTTAAATGTAAATCTTTAAATGTGATTTTCGGGGCATGATTTTGCTTGGCTTGATGTACAGAATCCTTATTTTTTGTATCGCGTATTTTATTCGTGCCTGAGTTTTTTGCAGTAGAAGATGCAAAGCTATCACGTAATAAATTTTGATATTCTGTAAAACCTCCAGATATTTGCTGTATACCATTTTCTGTAAAAATAAGCGTTTTGGTAACTAATTTATCTAAAAAATCTCTATCATGACTCACAATAATCAATGTACCTTCGTAATCTGATAATATTTCAATCAGCAAATCTAATGTTTCTATATCTAAATCATTAGTTGGCTCATCTAGCACCATAAAATTTCCTGGGCTGATTAAAGCCTTTGCAAGTAGTAATCTATTTTTTTGCCCCCCAGAAAGTATGGAGATTTTTGCGTCCCTCATTTTTGGATCAAATAAAAATTTTTTTAAGTATCCAGCAACATGCATTTCCTTATCTTTTAAAAAAATCCTATCTCCTCCAGTAGGACAAAGGAACTTTGCGATAGTTTGATCTTGGCACAATTCTAATCTTTGTTGATCTAGATAAGTGATATCAATAGTGACTCCGTGCTTCATATTTCCACGAGTGGGCGTAAGGTTTTTTGTCAGTAATTTGATGAGAGTTGATTTACCGCATCCGTTTGGCCCTATCACTCCTATTTTTTCACCTTTTATAATCCTGATATTAAAATCCTGAATTATTGGTTTTTCATCATAAAAAAATTCCACACCTTCTGCCGAAATAACAAATTTAGATTTAATGCTATTTGTATCTAATTCTATAGATAATTTTTCTTTTGCCGCAGTAACAGTAGATTTGAAATTTTGCATCTGACTTCTTAGGATTTTAAGAGATGCTAATCTTTTTTGATTTCGTTTTCTTCGTGCAGTGACGCCTTGAGAAAGCCATATATTCTCAACTGCGAGCTTTTTATCCAGTTTTTTGAGTTGATTTTCTTCGAATTCAATTATAGATTCTTGCCATTTTTCAAAATCGCGAAAACCATTACTAGATTTACGCAAGAATCCCCTATCTAACCACCAAATCCTATTTGTGATATTTGCTAGAAAAGTACGATCATGACTAATAATAATACTCACCCCATCAAAATTCCGCATAAATTCTTCTAACCACTCAATAGATTTGATATCTAAATGATTTGTTGGCTCGTCAAGTAGAAGTACATCAGATGGTGTTGCAAGAGTCTTAGCTAAGGCTACTCTTCTTTTGAATCCTCCTGATAAAGATGATACTACCCTCTCTGGATCCAGAGATAGCTTGTCTATCATGATATCAGCCATAAATTTGTAATCTTCGTTATCTATACTATCTAGCAAATAATCTCGAATTTTTTTAGAGCTATTTATTTCAGACTCTTGTTTGAGGTAAGCAATTGTTAGATGAGGGGATTGATAGATTTGACCAGAGTCTAATTCATACTCTCCTGTGATAATTTTCAACAAGCTTGATTTTCCGGCGCCGTTTTTACCAACAAAACATATCTTATCCTGAGGATAAAGATACAATTCTAATTCATCGAATATTAATTTATCTGCAAAGCTTAGTGCGCCAGCTTTAATATAAAAAATAGGAGTAGTCATGCATGCGATCATACACGGTAATGAATATAAAAACAAGAAAATGTCTTGGAAATGACAAAGCAACAACTAAGCACTGAAATAAAAATAGGCCTGAAGATGAATCACTCTGTATCTCAGAGCCTGAAAGCCTTGCAGTTATCTAGTATTGCACTTGAGGAGTTTATAGATAATCAAGTGCTTGAAAATCCATTTTTAATTAAAGAAATAAAATCGGAATATATAAATTATGATACCGTAGGATCTAGTGATTATTCAGGTAGGTATAGATCCAATAATGATATGAAGAATTTTGATTTTAGCAATAATTTGGAGCATGTAGAGAGTTTAAAGCAATATCTACTCAGGCAGATTGCATGTAGATTTACCGATGTGAAACAAAAACTTATAGCCGCATTAATAACTGATTATTTAAATGACGATGGCTATCTTACAGAATCTTTAGAATCTATAGCGCGCAACCTCAATATCTCTGTAAAATTAGTAGAGAAAATAACTGAAGCACTTCGTGATATGGAGCCAGTTGGGATTTATGCAAGCAACCTAAGTGAATGCTTAACTCTGCAGCTAAAAGATAAGAATATTTACGATACGGCTCTAGAGCTTATATTGCAAAATCTAGAGTTGGTAGCAATGGGTAACATTAAAGCGCTGATGAAAATTACTTCTTGCAGTAGAGAAAAAATAGTCTTTTATATTAATCAGATTAAAAGGCTAGAACCTAAGCCCGGTAGAAATTTTATATCCGAGAAAGCATGCGTTAAAGTGCCAGATGCATATATTACCATTAATGATTGTGGTCAGATAGTGGTTACATCTAATAATACACATATTCCTGAAATTAAAGTCGATACAAATTTATATCAACAATCTAAATCTCAGATTACAAACAACTCTGATAAAGAATATGTGCATCAGATGTTTCATTCTGCTCTTGGATTTCTGCGATCACTAGAAATGCGAGGCAAAACAATAGCCTTAGTTGCGAGTGCGATCGCAAAAGAGCAAGAGGAATTCTTTCGTAGAGGAGTTATGTATTTAAAGCCCCTTACCTTATCTCAAATCGCATCAATTACTGGATATAATGAAAGCACTATAAGCAGAGCCACTACTGATAAATATTTATCTACATCGTATGGGGTACTAGAAATGAAATATTTCTTTTCTTCTGGTGTAAAAAGCAGGTATTCCAAAGAAGAGGTTTCTAGTCATAAAGTTAAAGAAATTATCAAAAGTATAATATCGCAAGAATCTAAAGACCATCCATTATCTGATGAGGCAATCACAATCTCACTAAAGCAGTTTAATATCATGATCGCTAGGAGAACTGTGGCTAAATATCGAGAATCTATAGGAATCCTTGGGCGCTCAGATAGAAAAAAGGAATATAGCAAAGACCTCTGCTTATCATAAAACATATTCTTGTATGAATTGGAGATTAGTATTAAGGGTCTATCCTTATTTCGCAGGAATGTTCATAAAAATTTGCACATAATTCTTTTTCTGTAGAAGTGACAAAGACCTGAGAATCTTGCTCTGATATGAATTGTGATAATATATTTTTAGTATGTTCATCAAGATGCACAAATAACTCATCGAGTAGTAAAATTGGCCTCCTGGCAACTAAATCCGCAAACAATTCTGTATGAGATATTAATATAGCAATTAATGCTGATTGCTGCTCTCCGGTTGAACAAAATTGAATATTCATATTTTTCTCTACTAACATTGCAGAAAAATCTGATTTCATAGGGCCAAAATTGCTTTTATGACTATTTTTATCTAGGATTCTAGTATTTTTTAGCGCATCTTGTATTGCTTCTAGGCAATTTGTGGTTTTAAGTAATATATCATCAATTTTACTTCTAAGGCTCAAGGTGATTTTGAGTAAAGACTTAGAGTTATTAATTAATGCATTTAGATTACTCAGTATTTTCATTCGCGCGCTACATATTTCTATCGCAAGATGAGACATTTTTTGCTCGATAATGCTAATCCAGGATTCGTTCATTATATTTGCGAGCAACAAGTTCATCCTTTCTTTTTGATAATATTCATATTTATTGATATTGTCTGCGTGCTCTGGTATAAAAGAATATACTATTCTATCAAAAAATTTTCTTCTATTACTTAAAGATTCCTGAAAAATTGTATTTTGTTGAGGAGTGAGCCAAAATATATTTGTAAAATTAATTAATTCGGTAGATTTAATTTTTTTGGCATTCATTTCTATATGCTTTCTATTACCATCTTTAGAGATAGATTCATCTATTCTAATATCCCCAATATAAGAATTAATCCCAAACTGAAGCTCAGTTTGCATTGCTCCGGAGTTAATTAGATTTTCATTTTTTGCGCTCCTTAAACCTTTGCCAGGAGATAATAAAGAGATTGCCTCAAGGATGGATGTTTTGCCGGATCCATTTGGGCCAGTGATAAGAATTTTATTGCCATGAAAATCTATGTGTTTAAATAGAAAATTGCGAAAATTTACAAGAGTAATGTCCCGTAAGTATGGTTTTTTCAATGACTATACCTTCATTGGCATGATTACATATTTATCGTGCTGATTGACTACTGATTGTATCAGAATAGGATCTTCTGAGCTATGGAAGTACAGGGCTATTTCTTCGTTATCGAAGTTTTTGAGTATATCTAGTAGATACTTTGGATTAAATCCTATTTGCAATGATACGCCTTCATATACAAATTTTTGATCTTCTTCTGTATTAGTAATTAATTCTTTGGCCTTACCTTTTGTTTCGCCAAATGCAGAAACTTCCACCTCGACTTTGTTCATTCTTAACTTGATAGCTCTGAATTGATCTTGAGTGATAGTTGACACCCTATCCACAATATTCATTAGAGGCTTGCTATGTATAAGAAGCGCGCTTTCGGTTTGAGTAGGTATAAAAGCTTGGTATTCAGGAAAAGTTGCATCAACAAGCTTGGATAGTATTTCTATATTTTCTGCGGCAAAAGAAATTCTATTGGAATCTAGCATGACTTTGAGTGTACCTGATGTATATGAGCTATCTTTTAGTATCTTTAATAATTCTCCTACTGTTCTTTTGTGTAGTATAACTCCAAAAAATGGAATATTATCTAATTTAGTAGATAATGTAGATAATCTATGGCCATCAAGCGCTGTAGCATTGAGCATATTTGATTCAGAGCTATTTAGAAATATACCGTTTAAATTATATCTAGTCTCTTCTGTGGACATAGAAAACTCAGCGCCATTGATTATCCTGAGGAGATTTTGAGCTTCTATGGTAAAACTTACCTCTGGCGTTATATTGTTTTCTATGGATGGAAATTCTTCTGCTGGTAGAGTAGCAAGGTTAGAAATAAAATTCTCGCATTTGATAGTGATTTCATCGGGATCTCTACTACACATCAGCTGGATATGCGTGTCAGGTATTTTGCGGACAATTTCTGCAAAAGTTAAGATGCTAACAGTAGTGCTACCTTCTTCTTGTATTTGCGCCGCTATATCCACACTGAGTGTGATATCGCTTGAAGTTGCCTTGATATAAAGTCTTGAGTTGCGCGCTTCTAGTTTAATATGACCAAGAATTGGCTTTACTGGTTTTTTATCTATAATGCCTCCTGCAAATCCAACAGCACGACTAAGATCTTTTGTTAAAACTTGAATGCAAAAATTATGACTCATATATGGTTACTCTCATCCTTGTAATACTCTTTCTAATAAATTAATCTCTTCTTGGAGCTCAATATCAGATGCTTTTATTTTGTCCACTTGTTTGCATGCGTGCATTACAGTTGTGTGATCTTTTTTGCCAAATTTTTTACCTATATCATTTAAGCTTTTTGTTGTTAGTTGCTTCGCAAGATACATAGCTACTTGCCTTGGTCTTGCAACGCTTCTTTGTCTTTTGGAAGAAGACATATCGGAAATTTTGATATTGTAAAATTCTGCGACTTTCTTTTGTATATCTTCTATAGTTACATATTTTTCATTGGATCTGAGTAAATCTCTTAAAATTTCCTGACAACTACTTAGGGTAATTTCCCTTCCAACTAAAGTTGAGTGGGCTATTACTTTATTTAAGGCGCCCTCCAATTCTCTCACATTGGATGTAATTTTTGCCGCTAAAAATTCAATCACATTTTTAGGAACATCAGTAGGTATTTGATCTACTTTAGACTGTAAAATACCAAGCCTGAGTTCATAAGTAGTGCTATGTACGTCGGCTACAAGGCCCCAACCAAGCCTTGATTTAATCCTATCCTCTATATTATCAAGATCAGTAGGAGATCTGTCGCAGGAAATCACCATCTGCCTGCTATTATCAATCAGTGCATTGAATGTATGAAAAAACTCCTCTTGAGTACTTTCCTTGCCACAAATAAATTGTATGTCATCAATCATTAACACATCTACTGATCTAAAATGCTCTTTAAATGACATTACGTCTTTGTTTCTTAATGCACGTACAAATTGATACATAAATTTTTCAGCAGACATATATATTACCCTCCTAGAAGGATTACTATGCTTTATATGCCATGCTATTGCATGCATTAGGTGAGTTTTTCCTAGGCCAACTCCTCCATATAAAAATAAGGGATTTGATTCTGTGACTGCTTTTCTAGACTCTGCTACTGCTCTTGATGCAGCGTATGCTAATTCATTTGGATTACCGACTACGAAATTATCAAATGTAAATCTTGAGTCTAATTGAGATGAAAAAATTTCATCAACAACTTTTAGCGAAGTTGGCTCATGTGCGGAAGTAATATTGCTTCCAGCTCCAATGACTGTAGTTTCCTCAATAATAGTAGAGGGGTTTTTACAAATCCTAAGCTCAACATTATATATCGATTTATCAGAAGAGAGTATTAGGTTTTTTAGCGTTTCTAGATAATTTGTTTTTATCCAATCCCTTACAAATTGAGTTGGCGCAGTAATTACAAAACTTTCATGAGCGCTTGGTATTAATGATAATTTACTAAACCAGCTAGTATATACAGCATGTCCGTATTTTTCTCTTAGAGTATTGAGAACTTTATGCCACAATTCTTCGTGAATTAGAGGAGAGTCCTTGGTTTCTGTCTTGATATTCAAAGCTGTATTCATATTTTATAACAAAAAGGTAGGTTTAAATTTTTCCATCCTGGACCGGAGGTTGATCCCTCGAATCCATCAGATATGATATAGCAATTTTTGTACCCATTTTGTGTAGCAAGGGTAGCTGCTATAGTCGAGCGAGTAGAAGTTCTACATATAAATAATAGATTTCTGTCTTTTTGCTCAATTATTCTTGTTAAATCTCCAATGAAATTGCTATTTAATTCCATATGAGGTTTTAAATGTGAAGAAAGTAGCAATATATTATCCCCTACATCAGGATATCCTACATTAATCCACTCTTCTTCGGTTCTGGTATCTATAATTACCAAATCTTTGCATTGATGCAACATTTTAAATGCTTCAGCAGAGTTTATTTCAATCATGGTAAGCTTCAATCTTTTAAGTAAAAATAAGATGGTTAGCCTACGGTATTGTAAATAGGCATATTTTGTATATTATTACTCCTGCTATTTAAATTTTGCAAGAAGGATTTATGGGTCAGTCGTTAAATGATAAGGTAAAAAAACTCTTATATCTCAGTAGATATAGGGGCTGCAAGGAATCTGAAATTATTTTTAGTAAATTTTCTGATGTGCATTTAGAGCACTTAGATGAAGCATCTTTGGATGATTATGAAAAAATTCTGGAATATCCGGATGCTAAACTCCTGGATTGGTTTTTGTTTAAAAAAGATACTCCAGATGAAATTAAAAGCAATTTAGTATATAGCAAAATTATAAATCACTTGTTTAAAAATTAATGTATACACTATCAATTTATACACATTTTTGCCCTAGATCTAGATGACAATAAATTTACCATTTATATTAGAGCAAGTATTAAACCATCAAGCAAGCCCTGAGCAAGATATTCTAGTACTACTGAGCACCGAAGAAGAAGCAACTAGATATTATCACTCTGTAAAATTTTTTTGCCCAGGCAAGGAAGTATTGTTTTTGCCTTCATTTGATAGTCTACCCTATGATAGACTTTCTCCATCTCAAAAAATATCTACAGCTAGAGCGAGGTCTTTAGTAAAGCTGCTCATACAAAGAAAATCGATTGTACTCGTTACAGCTGTGCAAAATTTATTTAATAAATTACCACCTAAGGATTATCTATCTAATTGCTATATAGAGCTCAAAAAAGGTCAGGCATTCAATCAAACAGATTTTGAATCATTTCTTATAAAAAATAATTATACAAAAACAGCAGTTGCAATAGATGCTGGTGATTATAGCAGGAGAGGAGATATAATTGATATAGTTACAGACGAAGATATTGGTTACCGCATTAATTTTGAGTGGGATGCAATACTATCAATTAAACTATTTAATACTCATTCTCAGATTTCTTTTAACACAATAGATTGTGTAGAAATTTTTACAGCATCTGAGGTGAAGCTTAATGAATCCTCAATTCAGAATTTTCGCAATGCTTATTTGACTACATTTGGCATATCAAAAATGAATGAAGTATTTTTTGAACAAATTTCATCGAGCGTAAGGCCTTCAGGAATAGAAAGCCTTGCTCCTATTTTTTATGATAAATCTATAAATTTGGTATCATATCTCAACAATCCCAAAACATATACCTCTCCTTTTGCCCTGAGCGCAATCAATGAATATGATGTTGATATTAAAGATTTATATCATACGCGAATAAGTTCTGCGAATTTTTTCCCGGCATTTGAGCCTTCTACGCTATATTTCTCCAAAAACGAAGTACTGAGTATAATAGATCAATCTGTGAAAATTGATTACGAAGCAAAGGATCAGATAGTAAAAACCCAGAAAGATTTCCTGGCGCATGAAGCAGGTAGATCAGAAGAGGATATGTTGCAATTATTTCTGGATTTTGTAATGCAGAATCATGAAGACACAATCATAGTAACTTGCGCTAATAATTATCACCAAAGTAGATTCGTGTCTTTGTTGAGTCAAAAAGATACCGCGCACTTAATCATCAATAAAATTGCAGATGCAAAGAAGGGTTTGATCAATATTTGTATTTTAGATGCAAGAGAGAGTTTTCGTCTTGGCAACTTTATTATTATTCCAGATACACAGATTTGCGGAAAAAAAAATAATGCAAATATCAAGAGCAACAAAAAGAAACTGAAGAATATTTTGAAAGAATATGAGAATTTCTTTGAAAATGATTTGGTGGTGCATAAAGAACATGGGAGAGGTAGATATCAAGGCATCGAAGATGTGACTGTTGATAATATAAGGGATGATTGCTTAAAAATTATTTACAATAAAGGTGATAAGCTATTTATCCCAGTAGAAAATTCTGATGATATAAAGAAGTTTGGAGATGGAGAAGTTGAGCTAGATAATCTAGGCGGGACTGCCTGGCAGAGAAGAAAGGCTAAGTTAAAAGAGAGAGTAGGGCAAATTGCTGCATCCTTGATAGAAATTGCAGCAAAAAGACATCTTGTGAGGCTCGAGCCTATTGAATATGATATGGAGTCTTATACAAGATTTTGCGATGCATTCCCGTATATAGAGACCGAAGATCAAGATAGAGCCTGTACTGATATATTGCATGATCTCAACTCCGAGCGCCCTATGGATAGGCTAGTATGCGGTGATGTAGGCTTTGGAAAAACAGAAGTTGCAATGAGGGCAGCTTTCTTAGTATCTCAAAACAAGCAGGTGGCCATGATGGTATCAACCACCATACTAGCAAGACAGCATTATCTAAATTTTATAGAAAGATTTAAGGGTTTTGATGTATCGATAAAGCAAATATCCAGATTTGTATCACAAAAAGAGATAGAAGTAATAAAGGAAGAAATCAAAAATGGTAGTATAGATATTATCATCGGTACCCACTCATTACTTTCTGATTCTATTGGATTCAAGGATTTAGGATTACTGATTATTGATGAGGAGCAGCATTTTGGAGTATTGCAAAAAGAAAAGCTAAAAAAATTAAGAGGCTCAGTTCATAGTCTTACTCTTTCTGCTACCCCAATACCACGTACTCTTCAATATTCTCTAGTTGGTATTAAGGATTTGAGCTTAATAGCTACTCCTCCTTTAGATAGACTGAGTGTTAAAACAAATATAATAAATTTCGATAATGTGGTACTAAGAGACGCATTGCTCAGAGAGAGGTCTCGCGGTGGCAAAAGCTTTGTTGTTGCGCCAAGAGTATCAGATCTCCCTGTATTAAGTGATGCGCTCAAAATAATAGCGCCTGAATTATCATTTAAGATCATCCACGGGAAACTCGCTCCTGGTACAATAGATAAAATTATGCAAGAATTTTATGATGGCAAACTAGATATACTACTTAGCACCGCCATTGTTGAATCTGGTCTTGATATACCTTCTGCCAATACAATGGTAATATATAAAGCTGATATGTTTGGACTGAGTCAATTGTATCAATTAAGAGGCAGAGTAGGGAGGCGTAAGATCAGAGGATATACTTATCTAATTCTAGATGAAAAAAAATCCCCTACTAAAAATGCTAAAAAAAGACTCGAGGTAATACAATCCATAGACTCTCTGGGTGCTGGATTTAGTATCGCATCTTCTGATATGGATATTAGGGGTTTTGGCAATATGGTAGGAGATGAGCAATCTGGTCATGTAAAAGAGGTAGGAGTTGAGCTGTATCAAGAGATGCTAGAAGAAACAATTAATAGACTGAAGGATGTAGAACACAAAGAGCCAATAAAAAGATGCGAGATTAAAATCAACATACCAATCTTTATACCTGATGAGTATATATCAGATTCTACCACAAGGCTTGCAATATATAGAAGAGCAGGCGAGATCGAAACCGAACTAGAGATAGAGGAATTTTGTATTGAGCTAATAGATAGATTTGGGCCAATTCCAGAGAGTACAAAAAACCTTATTGATATAATAAGAATCAGACTGAAATCTACTGCAATCTATATTAAAACGCTGGATGTAGGGCCATCAGGTGTGATTGTAAAATTTCGCGAAGATGTGAATCACGATTCTATAATGAAATTTATAGCAAAGTACCCAAGAAATACTAAAATTAAGCCAGAAAATAAGCTCATCTTCTTGCGTAAGATCCATCAGGGGAGTGAATTACTAGAGACAAAAAATTTACTTGAAATACTACAAGAGAATTTTTAAAGAAATTAGTTATTATTAACTGGTCTTCGCATATGAATTGCTAAGTAACACAAGACCCGCATATCCAATCGCAATCGCATCTGCTTCATCTGCAGAATTGAATTTTGCATTAGGAATAACAAATTGTAGCATTTTTTGCAGCTGTTCTTTATGAGCTTTACCATGACCAACTATAGTTTTTTTAACTTTATTGGGAGCAAACTCTGCAACTTCTGTATTGTGTTTTCCAAGACATGCCAATATAGAACCTCTAGCAAATCCTAACATGAGCGATGTTTTTGAATTCACATTAACAAATACCTCTTCTATTGATGCGGCATGAGGTTGATAGATTGTCATGATATTG
This sequence comes from uncultured Rickettsiaceae bacterium, assembly GCA_964351245.1. Lineage (GTDB taxonomy): Bacteria > Pseudomonadota > Alphaproteobacteria > Rickettsiales > Rickettsiaceae > JANRKH01. Next base: position 17,162 of record CAYGNF010000017.1, read on the forward strand.
TCTAACTCGGTAAATATATTATATAGCCTGGAGGAAATGTGGGGCCCTGCTTTAGATTTTATAGTACCGCTATTTATATATTGCACTGCGTTATTGCCATATTGCTCTACTATAGCCCACCCAGTATTGGTTAATCCAGGATCAATACCAATGATTCTCATGACTTATCTTTTTAAATGCAAGTGATGCAAAGTAATCTATTTTTCATATTAATCAATACTAATTTTCAATGAGCTCAAGCATTTAGAGATGAGGTTGTGTATAACCTAGTAGGTTTGCTTTTTCTAATTTATCAAAATGATCGACTCCACAATAAAACAAAATACCTACTGGTAACATTACTATCCACAAAACATAATGATTGCAATATTCAGACAAGTATAATAGACCAAATGGTGTTATCACATACACTACCGCACGAGAAAGTGCATAAGTAAAGATCGCATAAGTAAATCTAGAAAATACTGGAAAATGCTTATAAAACACTGGAAAAGCCGGCATTCCCAGAAAGCCAAATACCGTAATGAATACTTGCATTGCCATTACCTGATACGCAGAAGTTATAGAAGAGAGTATATAAGGAGATAATATTACAAAAATCATAAAGATACAGAATCGTATCTTGACTATACGTATAGGATGGACAATATAACTTATATAAGCAAGAGCAAGCCAACTGAACAATTGCATAATAGATACTATAAAATTCTGATGAATAACATTTTCTGGGGTAAAACCGAAATCCGATTTTAAGATATTGCCGCAGTAGATAAATGCAAAATAAAAGCAAACAGGCCAAGAACATTCTATGGCAAATAAAGCAATTGCAGTCGCTTTATCAACCTTTTGATTCCAAATTACGCTTTTTTTGATCTCCGTTGTATCATATTTTGACTTTTCTAAGGCCCGTATAATTCTACGTTTTGCATCAGCAAAATCGACAGTTTCTCTTAGTTGTGTTCTTGCTACGGCTCCAACCAGAGCAATCAAGCACCCGCACCAAAATGCGTATCTCCAATTATATCCATATGAAGTTACTAAAGATGCTACCCCAAGGGCTGCAGTTCCACCCAAAACCCCAAACACTGCAATTAAAGTAACAGCAGAATATTGCACTGGTGGTTTGGTAATTTCAGTGATATATAAATCCGCTCCTATAACCTCTCCCATGGTGGCCATACCCTGAACTATTCTGCATAATGTTACTAGGTAAGCTGCAGTGATGCCTATTTGATCGTAAGTAGGTAGATTGGCCATTACAATACATGATAAAGACATCATTGTAGTTGTTATGATTACAGTGGATTTACGCCCTATTGTATCTCCTAAATATCCAAAAATTAAAGCTCCAAAGGGCCTCATCACATAAGATGAGCAAAAAGCAAATGCCCCAAGAAGCTCGGCAGTATGAGCATCATCTTTTGGAAAAAATAGCTCATTAAGCAATACTGCCATATGCACATACAAGAGTAGGTCAAAATACTCTAGAAAAGTTCCCAGAGAGAGTATGCATATTGCTCGCTTCTTTTCTTTTGAAAGAGAAGTAAAAGTTTCTTGTTGCATCAAAATATCCTCTTATGAAGATCAAAATATATTTTTTCTATACCTACTTGCAATTCATGCTATCAGTGCTTTTGGAGTCGCACAACACAAATTTCTGTTTCCGACATTTGTTTTATATGCTAAATATTGATTTTCTTTTACTAATATTTTGGTAGGTCGTTTGCTGCCATTAGCTTATTTGCATTTTTGTTAGACGTTAATTTACGATTGACAACAAAACATATTAAATAATATTAACTAATTTGTTATATAGAGCATCCGCGCTCATAAAAGCACTCTCAATGCGGCCCTGTATGCACCAATCCCCAATTGCCGCGAGTTTATTGGTCTGATCTAATAAATATTTATATTTAGTATTTTTAGCGATATTTGCATATTTCCACTTATGTATATTCAGTTCAACTAATTCACTCTTGTTGTAGTCTATAATTTCTGAGAATGACTTTATCATTTCTAATCTTATATATTCAAGGTCAGCATCTATATGCTCATTACTCCATTTATTGCTTGCCAGAACTATCATTGTATTAGAGGCATTTCTTCGAGGTTTACTAGAATTATTTGCGATCCAACTAAGATTAGAATTTTTTACTAAAGCAGCATCCCAGCCTATGTCGAGTTTATTTGCAAAACCAAGCATAAGAGCGTAACATCCAGACATTTTTACTTCTTCTAGTGTTTGGTGATATGCAAATTCTTTGGGCAGTAAAGCCTTGCATTGTTCTGCGGGGGTAGTACTAATAACCCAATCAAACTTTCCTAATATCTTGTTATTACTATCGTATAATTGCCATTTATCTTCATCCACCCTTTCTATTTTTTGTACTTCTACGCTTAGGTTAACATCTATCTTATTTGCTAGATATTTACATATTTCATTCATTCTAGGAGTGCCGACATAGTGTGGATATTCTGCATCCCATTGCTTTTGATGAGTTATTTTGTTTTTATTGATTTCAACAAATTTTGCATTCCAAACATCAATCATACCTCGATCTATCAAGGGCTGCATACATTTTTGGAACCCATCAGTTTTGATAGTAAAAAATTGAGCCCCATGATCAAACTCATAATCTCCAATATAGCGTGTAGCTATTCTTCCTCCGACGCCTCTTGATTTTTCAAAAATTGTTACCTTAGCTATATCACCCAACATATTGGCAATGCATATACCTGCTATACCAGCTCCAATTATGGCTATCTCTTGTTTTTTAATTGTCATATTTGATTGTGTCTAAAAATTCTTTACTATCAGAGTGTATAGCCTCTTTTTGCGAGTTACTCATTTTGTCATATATTCTATACATCATCGATATTCTAGGATGTGTATGCAGTTTAAGCCTGTTGCGTGCTAAAAAATTCCAGTAGAGATAATTAAAGGGGCAGGCAGAAAGCCCGTTCTTTTGCTTTACTTGATAGCTGCAATTCTTGCAGTAATCAGACATTTTATCGATATAACTTCCACCAGCCGCATAAGGCTTACTAGCCAGATATCCGCCATCGGCAAATAAAATCATGCCAGAGACATTAGGTAGTTCTACCCATTCGTAAGCATCAGCATAAACTATAAGGAACCATTTATTTACTTCATCTGGATGCATACCCGCTAGAAGCATAAAGTTACCTAGTATCATTAATCTTTGAATATGATGAGCGTATGCATTTTGTTTTGTATCTTTCACACATTGATTGATGCAATTCATTTTTGAATTTCCTTTCCAAAAGAATTCTGGTAATTTACGCGTTGCTTCAAAAAAATTAGCATTTTTATAATCAGGCATTTTGTGCCAGTATATTCCCCTGATATATTCACGCCATCCAATAATTTGTCTTATAAAGCCTTCAACAGAATTGATAGGTAGATTATGCCTATGATATGCATTTTCTACCGCCTCTACACATTCTATAGCTGTTAAAAGACCGCAATTTAGGTAAAAGCTTAAATGCGAGTGAAACATCCATGGTTCGTTTTCTATCATAGCATCTTGGTACTTACCAAAATTTTTCAGTCTTTTTGTGATAAAATCTTTAAGAACTAACTTTGCCTCATCTCTGGTAACTGCAAAAAAGAAAGGTTCTATATCGCCAAAATGATCTCCAAAATATTTATTTACTAGCGCTATAACTTCAGTCGTTATTTGATCTGGTGTTGATTTATAATGCGCTGGAATCATCAGATCTTTTACTGGAGTTTGACGATTTTCAGTATCAAAATTCCACTTACCACCTTCTGGATTATCGCCATTAATTAAAATATTGTATTTTTTGCGCATCTGGCGATAGAAAAATTCCATTCTCAGCTGCTTTCTACTACCAGCCCATTCTGCAAACTCTGCCGGAGTGGATAGAAAGCGATTATCCTCTCGTATTTGTACTGCAATACTCAGTATTTTTTGCCATTGCTTGATTTCTTCCGAGACTCTATAATCTGAGGGATGAGTTATGATGATCTGCTTTATTGAGCCATCTTTTATAATTTCCTGAATTTCTTCCTTTAATGAATTTTTGTTATTACGATCTTCTAATTTTATATAGCGAACATTAATATTGGAATCCGCAAGTTCTTTAGCAAAGTGCCTCATTGCAGATAAAAGAAGTACTATTTTCTTTTTATGGTGTTTTACATAGGTAAATTCAGAATATAACTCAACCATAAGCACTATATCCTTATCTTGGACTATATCAGATAAAGATGAAATATTACGAGTTAATTGATCATGAAGTATAATTCTTAAATTCGTCATTGAACCTGGCTCCTTAACTCTACGAAAATCACTTTCAATCAATGACTGAAGGCATTACTAACTATCCGAGTATAATATAATATTTACTGGCACTTTGTCACTTGGAATTTAATAAAAAACTTAGGATGTTGAATTTTATCTACAATTTAAGATAATTTAAAATATTTATACTTTTTACTAAGGTAGTTAAAAATTCTGTTTAATTTAATTGTTACTACTATACTCAATAATCCATGACTTTATTTTATCTTGATAAAATCCTTTTATGTTGTTAAATATTATATGTTTTTCTATTGTTAAATATTTTGCGTTATATTATAATAATTTTTGATAATTAATCTGAACATTGCGCCGGTAGCAATATTGCTCATAGAAGTAGAAATATATATATTAGTGCTCAGATATAATAAAACTCAAATCTTAAGAAAACATCAAATAATATAATTAAGGAGATATATGGAGTTTAATATCAGCCACCTAGACGCCGCTATTTTTATTGGGTTTTTAGTAATTAATATAATATTTGGTCTATACTCTAGCAGAGGTATCAAAAATATTAAAGAATATGCTATAGGTAATGGAGATTTTTCTACCGTAACAATTGTATCTACTATAGTTGCAACTTGGGTGGGTGGAAGCATGTTTTTCAAGACCATATCTGAATCTTACAATAATGGCCTATATTATATGTGGGCTGGAGTAGGAACCGTTATATACCTTCTAGCAGTAGGGTACTTTTTTGCCCCAAGGCTCGCCGAATTTTTAGGAAAAATATCTATCGCTGAAGCCATGGGGGAATTATACGGAAGGCCCGTAAGAATAATAACTTCTATAGCAGGCTTTATAGGTGTAAGTGGTATTATTGCTATGCAACTAAAAGTATCTGGCTTATTATTTGAATATTGCTTTAATGTTCCTTCTAGTTACGGAGTGATAATTGGTGGAGTAATTGTTACTTTATATTCCTGCTTAGGAGGAATAAAATCCATAACTTTTACAGATGTAGTGCAGTTTTTTACTTTCGGCACCATAATTCCGGTAGTTGCATTTTGTTTACTTACTACATTAGATAGTATGGATCTTGTATTTAATACTTTATCTAATAATAAAATATTCGACTATAATGAAGTCTTTGATTTTACTAACAGCAAATCTCTTTATTATCTATTTCTATTTCTCTATATTACTATACCAGCTTTTAGCCCCCCTATTTTTCAAAGAATATCTATGGCAAAAAATATAAATCAGGTAAGAATCTCCTTTATTATTTCTGGATTTGTCTGCTTGTTCCTGCTAGTAATTCTTTATTGGATTGGTATCTTACTTTTATCTATAAATCCTAATCTTGCACCGAATGATGTAGTTAAACATCTTATATTTAATAATTCATATATAGGTCTAAAGGGGCTTACACTCGCAGGTATAATGGCAATGTTAATGTCTACTGCAGATAGCTATATAAATTCTGCTGCAGTTTTAATAGTTCATGATTTTTGCAGGCCTCTTGGGTTAAATCCAATAAAAAATGAGTTAAATTTTGCTAGATTAGTATCTTTATTTATTGGTGTTTTTTCTATAATACTAGGTTTGCAAAGTAGTAGTTTAATACAACTAGGAATTATGACTTATTCTTTCTACATGCCTATTGTTACTGTACCTTTTATTATGTCGGTGCTTGGCTTTAGAAGTAGCGGCAAATCTGTATTAATTGGTATGGGAGCCGGATTTATCACAGTTTTAGCTTGGCAAATATTCTTGAAGCAGCATATAGGTATAGACGGGCTCGTACCAGGTATGGCTGCTAACTTAATATTCTTAGT
>CAYGNF010000018.1:0-23157 GCA_964351245.1 uncultured Rickettsiaceae bacterium
TATTCTAGCTTTTGCATATGTTACTGCCCCGTCCATATCTAATTTTGTATATTTATCAGAATATATGCTCCATGTAAGAATAATGCCTGTTATAATAGATACAAAGAATGTAGTAGCTAAAACTTGTCTTAACATTCTAACTTTATGGAGGAATACCTGACCTCCTCCTATGAAGTTATTGATCATTAATTTACCTTGATATGCAAAATTTCGCATCTACTTATTATAAAAGCCTGTAAATACTCAGAAAAACCTACACTCACAAATACATAAGTGATAGAATTAAGGTAATGATGAAATATATAAGTAAGATATTCGATGCGTAATTTTATTAATACTAGGCTCAATAAAGATAATTTCTGGAATTTGATGTTTGCACTAATCTTGTTTACAGGCTCTTCTTCTGGTGTTCTGATAGGGGAGATATTGGGAGGAGTAATATTTTTGATCTCCTTTATATCCGCTATTTTACTTGTAAAAAATAATTCTCCTATAGATTTTGATAAAGAAAAATTAGTATTTATTACCTCAAGAGGAAAGCAAATCAGAACAGCAGGGCTACTATTTATATGGCTATTAATATCATCTAAAGTAATTGCAATGGGGTTAGTTGCCTTATTATTAGGCCCAGGTAAATTATTCTGGGAAATATTCTTTCCTATGAGCTTCTTCTTACCTGCGCCTCTTCTATTCTTTGACGAAGATATATTATTAAACAAGCTCCTATTTGTATTTTCTTTTTCTATATTCCCTTCTTTATACTGCATATTACGCAACTTCCCAATGAGTATTTATTTTAAAAAGGAGGCCTGGGTTGGAGATGGAGTTGAGTCCCATAATCTTCAGAAGAGTAGTAGTAATTTCTTTAGTAATCATTTTGATGATAGTAAAAGAACTTCTATGTCCTGTGCTCACTTGCATAATAATAGATACCATAGTAATTTCTCCAGTAATGCTTTTGATTATACCCAAAGAACTTCTGTACAGTATGCCAACTTGCCTAATAATATATACTATAGTAGTTATCTTGATAGATATTATAGAAGATGATTGATACATTATTTTTTACCCTTTAAAGTTTTATCAGCTGTTTGGGCGGCTTTTTCTCTTTTTAAATCTTCTTGCGCTTTCTCTTGAGCTTTCTTCTTATTCGTCATTTCTACCTCGGTCTGTTGATTACGAGCCTCTTGCTCATTAATCTGATTATTAGCATTTTGACTCATATTATTTTGCCTGGTTTCTACTTTATTATGAGTATCGTTGATTCTATCGCTTATTAGATTAACATCGAGCCCGTCTTTTTTTGCCTCATATTGCAGATCTAATTGATTTTGGTTTGTAATTTTGCCTGAATATTCATTGGCAAAATCTATTGATTCTTGATTAGCTTTATTTTCTATATGATTAGATCCGGAGCTTACTTGAGATAGTTCCTGGCTTACTTCTCTTTTTACTATTTGCTCCCAAACTTTATTTGCTCTCTTATCACCTGTTTCAATCATTTGATGGGCAGATTCTTTGCTCACCCCATATTCATTTGATACTTTTTCTTCTAGCTCATGGTACACATCACGTCTATCAGTAGCTCCTCTACTTTCTGATGCTTGAAGAGCCTTGGTGTAATTTTCTACCTCTTCCTTTCTTTGTGATATTGACTTATCATATGATTGCATCTGATCGTAACTAGCTTTAGTAGTTTGGGCTAGACTCTGATCTATAGAATCATCTTTTGTATAATGTTCATTTGATGCAGCTCTTATTAGAGTATTTAGATTATGGTTTGTGTTATTATCTCTACCGATAGCATGATCTTTCTCTTGTGACCCGCGCATTGTATTATCTATGCCAACACTTGCATCCATACTAACACCTCCTTCTGCATTAATTCCAGGAATTATACTACTTATGCCTAGTTTAGAGTAACTACCAACAGCAGATTTTGCATAAGCGCTCCAGTCAAGACCACCGCGGTCATGCATTGATCTTGTATGATTAACTACTTGCTGCATAGCTCTACCTTCTTCTGTTGTAGTATCAAAATTTATATTTTTTCCTGCGGCTTGTCTTTGGGCTAAATGAGATATTCTATCTATTGCTGCGCTAATTCCAGAAGACTGGTTGTTTTTATAATGTTGCTCATCACTATTGATTGCGCTCAAGCTTTTTGTGATATGCTCATTAAGACTTGCATTCTTGGCACTTTCGATACTGAGCACTCTTGTGCCAGATGATGCGTTAATACCTGAACCACTTGCTACACTAACACCTCCATCGCTGGAAGTTCTTACTATAGAGCCATCTTCTCTTTGTACTTGAGTAGCACCTTCTTGATGTAGTTGGTTAAAGTCGGTTTTAAAGCCTGACTTATTGCCTATACTTGCGGTATTTTGGCTAATATTATCAAAACTTCTATTTCCTGTTGTTACTTCTGATGATGCGCTACTTGCAGCACCTAGGCTTGCGCCTTGGATAGTGCTTGCTAGATGGATGAAACTTCCAACTCCTCCTTGAACTATCGCAAAACTCAAGAAAGGTATACTCATCTGTAAACCACTTGCAACAAGTATAATCGTATCTATTGATTCATGTATTGCCGCGTAGTTAGTAAATGTTAGGCTACCATCTGTAATCTGCGCTCCTTTTGCTTTACTATATAATTCTATAAATAGATTTAGCACCGCATTTAATGCAGGCCAAATCTGGAGGCTAAATACTACTGAGCAATATTTTAGATATTGACTTATGCCTCCTGATAATATCATTAAAGGTACAATGAAGATAAAAGATGAATATACTAGAGCCTTTAATATGTTGAGCAATATAGGTAAATATTCCTTTGCAAGTTCTCCTGATATTTTCCAGTTACTCTTTTGCAAATCATCTGCTCTTGTATATCCGTATTTATCACTAGTATTAGTGTAATCTTTAAGCGCATTTATCATCATATTTTGTTTTATTATATCACTTGCCCTCTCATTTACTCCAAGTAAGCTTGTATATCCTACTTCTAAATTCCTTTGAAACATTTGATTGATACTACCGATATTGCTAGAGCTACTAAGACCCATAATATTATTACTACCTGCAAGCCCAAAATCACTCCCTATATATTTTTGATATATTCTCTCATATTCTGGCTGAAGATAGTTTTTAAGTATTGCTCCTGCTTCCTTGCAATTAAGGCGGGTGATACGTTTATTTACTCTAAAATCTACTTGCCTGAATGTGCCGGCCCTTTCTGTAACAAGACCAAGTATATCAGGACTATCAAATACATCTGCTGGAGTAAATCTAGTGCCGATCATAGATTCTAAAACTACACATCTTTTTAAGAATATATTCATATTACTTGCAAATTCAGGATTATGAATGCGCCAGTTGCGAGATTCATGAACTAGTTTATGCCCGAACACAAGTCCGTAATCCTTATAAGCCATAGAAGAAACCGGAGTAAAGGCTTGCTCAAAAAGCGATGTAATACCTGCCCCAAATGCTTCAAGTATCCCAACTGGCAGCACAAATGCATAAGGAAGATCACTAACTACTTCTTTTTTTCCGCTAATACGATCTACTACTAGCATATCTGCCTTTGGAAGTAATAATGCGCTAATTAATAATAACATTCCTGCAGTTTTTATAAAATACTGTGCGGTCAGGCCTTCTGATGCTCTATACATAGCTTGTAGCGCATAATAACTCGTAGCAATAAGAGTCATGAGTTTGATCATAGAATCTGCAAAATCACTATTCATGATCATCTTAATGCCATTTAAGACAAAAAACATTGCATCATGATACCCGTATGTATGTATTGCAAATTGTATGCCCATGTTTATTCCTATCTTGTTTGATAATTATTTAACTTCAAATACCCCTGGTAGATGCAAATCTACTAAATCCCATTTCAAAAACATCCTGCTGCTTTATAAGACGTTCCTTAACTGCAATAATTGTTTGTAGCTTATCCATTGCCTGGTATTTCTTGTCTCTTAGAATCTCTTGTATAGATTTAATATTATTATTGAATCTATCGATTGAGATATTATCAAGTTGAGCAGTTTGTAGATTATCAACAGAAGATTTTGCCTCAAATAACATTTTTTGCATAAAGTTCGTGACCATGTCATAGCACACTACTTCTACAAATTCAGCGCTGCCTGCTAAGAGCGATACGCTATCTTTATTCTTTTGTGCGAGTTCCATCTCAAAGAGAGTAATAATTGGGATTTGTGAATATTCTATTAAGGCCTGCTCTTCATCAGATAACTCGCCTTGATTATTATCAATTTTTTCTAAGATAGCGATAAGTGTCGTCTCTACCTTCCCATATAGACTCTCTGATCTATTATCTATGGTTTTTTCTTCTATTGCCGGTTTGAGGCATTTTGAATTCTCATCACATACATATAATTTGATTTTACTACTACCTTCTCCTGGCCTTCCTATATATTGCTCAAGTAAATCTTCTTTCTCAAGAAGTGATGATAATGTAGAAATGGTAGATATATTATTTTGTTTGGTAACAATTATGCTACCAGATATGGACATTATCATTTCTTTCATGCCGCTAGGTGCCGCCCCGCTTCCATGACTTAGCGCTTTCCATACTAAATTGAAATTATTAGGAAGCATTGATTTTAACTGATCATTATCACCAGTTTCTCCGTATCTATCTGGGTTATCCTGACATTTTTGCGTTGCTTCATGTAGATCGCTACCTCCTTTTGCAATTGCAGATTTTGCCAGGCATTTTTGATTCGAGGCAGCATTAAACTTATTCATTAATCCTGCTGCTATTGCCTTACCTTGTTCGCACTGATTAAAAGTCATACCATTAATATCTCTTGCTACTGTTTCTAGATAAGACATTATATCCTCGCATTGAGGACAAGCCTGTTTTATAGCCATTTTAGTAACATAAGCTCCGGCACTTGAAGCTACTGACTTAAAATATCTAGCAAATTCCTCTCCTTGAATAAAAGAAAAACCTCCCCATCTTAAATCTCCTGAACCTGTACAAGGATCGAACTCAATACTCGGCATTTGAATTCCTACAGGCTGCATGTCCATAGGACGAGGTCCTCTTGTAATAATAGAGCCACCTGTCATATAACCAGCTTTTTGGTCGCTTATTACTGCTCCTTTATTAATGCTTGTCATTGAAGCTCCCTGACCTGCAAATTTTAGAAACCCTTCAAGACCTCCTGCGTAAGTATTTGTTGATATTATTATAAATAAAGTGCCAAGTAGTGGCTTTACTCGATATTTATATAGTGACATATAGTTACCTATTGTATTTTGTATTTTTTAGAGATTGTGATTTTTGCTCCTTGCTATATTTACTACTTAAAATTATTCTAGATTCTAGTTCTGAAACAGAAACCATTCCCCTTGATATCTCAAATATTTCTTTAGCATCTTTTCTGATTGCTACTAATGATGGGGTAGAGGTAATACCCAGCTTTTGAGCTATTTTACCTTCAAGACTATCGAGTGAGGTCTTATCTAGACTAAAGCTATGAGCGGAGGCAAAATTAGTAATTACTGGCTCAAAGGCTTTGCTATAAGGACAGTTATTATTAGTAAAGACAAGAAGATCAAATTCTTGTGCAAATTCTCTAATTTTTACTATTTTTTCTGCTTGATCTAATGTACGTTTGATTTTATTGCCAAAGACATTAGTAGGTTGCTCAGTTAAGCCTGCAATCTCTGGATTAGTAAAATTAGCCATTTCATTTGCCTGTGTAAGGCGAATAGCACCATCATACATGGAGGCTTCTAATTTCTTATATTTTACTATTGCCTGTCTTAGAATTAGGGGAGGAGTATCTTCTAGAAAGGCTAATTCCACCATTTGACTTCTTGCATCATCCAAAGCTTTTTTGCGGGCTTCTATTGCAGTAACTGCTTCTTCTGGAGATGGATAATGAAACTCCTGATCCTTTGCTTTATTATAGAGACTTTGATTAGATTCAAACCAGTAGAATCCTTTATATTTATTCTCTCCCTTATAAAAAGAGGCGGCAGATACGTTAGATATATTTGTAAATATTATACTTAAACCAAAAAGAATGGGTGTAACGATAAATTTGATTATTTTAAGTGTCTTTGTAGAAATTATCATTACTCCTCCTCCTTGCACTTAGAATTTACTCCGGCTGCTTTATTCTTTGGAGGAGATGGCTGGTTATGATCAAACTTACTATTATTGTTAAGTATATTACCAATCCGCCCTTTAACGTCCCCTATATCAGGCATAGTGAGTTTTTTCATAATATCTGCTGCAACTTCTGTAAAATCCATTCGACTAAAATCAACTCTTGCAAGCTCATCTAAAGTAAGACCCCTGCAATTAGGATTGCTGCCAGATCCAAAATTAAGACCAAGCTGATTTCTTGCTTGTAGTTGCACGATTTTTTCTAGCATATTACTAAAGCAGCAATAATAATGTTTGGTAAGTTCTGTTACTCCTAAGAGTTTTTTAGACTCCTTGCCTACATAGACACATAAATTCTTTTGTCTTTTTTCCTGGAGTATTTCCTCATCTTTACTGCATTTTGCACCTAAATTTTTACCCCAGCCTTTTGGATTAACCCTGCAGCAATTATGGTAACCAGCCGGCTTCTTACTACAATGTAGTCCGCTTCCTTCAAATATCTTAAAACCAGCTCCAGTATTCTTTCCTTGTGATAATGCGCCAAGATGAGAAATTGATGAGACCATATCTTCATCCATTTGATAGGATTTATCTATGCAGTTACCATCTATACAAGGAATAGCTTTACATATAATACCTTCTGATCCGTCTTTATCTTCTGTGTCATAACGAACAGTTTCTGACTCAAGATTAATAGGAGTCCATCTCTTACAGCTAAATTCTTTTTTGATATTGACGCAATTACCATAAGTATCACGCAAAATACAATCACGCTCGCCAAGCGAGTAACAGTTTTCATGTTGGGCGCAATCATTCTTACTTGGATAATTGCATTTTTTAGTATATGCCCATTCCCAGCAACTCCTCTCTACATCAAAACCCTCTATTTTTCTTGTCCCTCTACTGACACAATATTTATCCTCGTCGCTACAAGGATAATTTGAAACAAATCTTTCTCCTGCTTCTACTTGGTTATTTACAAGTAATATATTTGCAAGTAATAGGGAGAATGAAACTTGTATTAAAAAAATATTGAGATATTTGATTAAATATTTGATTGCCTTATTGGTCATTTGAATATACATCTCTCATTCCAATCTTCTGACCATTCTTCGCATATTTCGTAACCATCCCTGTAATTATAACCAAAACGGTAAGCATTAAAGACTATACGATAATTTTCATATACTGGATGAGTACCCCCTACTCCTCTTGCTCCTGCAGGAAAGTGAATTTGCTCATGTATCTGCTCTAAGGGAATACCTAAATGATTTGATAAAAATACTCGCCAGCCACTAGAATCAACCTGAAGGTGCCAACCATATCTTTTTATTCCCCACTTGAGTGTATAACCTAGATGTTTTGCTCCGTGATATACTGTATCGCCTGAAATGTCTACCTCCCTATATTGCCAATGATTCCAGCGTTTGTCACGTCTTGTACAATTTAAAGTTACTGTATCATTGCAACTATAATTACCCCTAAGTTCTTCGCAGAATATTTGTTCATATTCGGTGTTTTTTTGTTGCTCTGTTTTTACTTCAATATAATATGTAGGCTCTTTTACAACCGCGCCTTTAACTGTTTTACAATCAAAACCCTCTTTGTTTAATTTATCCATAAAGCTTGCACCAATTTCGCGCATAGTATCTTCTGTACTAAATATAATATTGTCACTATCTTGTTTATGTAGAATATTACCGGGCCTTAGATAATCTGGCTCTAGTTCATTTGCATCGTAGAATTGATATTCTGAAGATAATCTCTTGTTTCTACCTTCATTATCTAAGTCAGTTTCTTTAATCGCGTTTAACTCAGAAGATTTTGATTCTGCGGCGTCTATTCCTTCAATAGAATCATGATGCATGCCGGACTGAATTTGATTAATCGCATTACTATTTTGCTTGCTTAAATTTTGTAGCAACTGATCCTTACCTTCAATATGCCGGTCAAACAGATCATCTACTTCATTTACATTAGTTTGAATAGCAAGAGCTGTTATGGGCCAAAATACTCGGATATGTAGTATGAATATGATCAGATTTTTCATTTGAGTATTTCTCTTGCAAGAATAGCTACATCTCCATTTGAGGCAAATAATTCAAGTGCGTCCTTGATACTTATATTACCCTCTACTTTATCAAACTTTTCCCTTGTTATTTGTTCGTCAAACATGGAATTAGGTTTGCTTAATACTATTGTGGGCACTATTTTTACGTCAAATATTCTAAATGCCTCATCATCTATTTGCATCGCTAGATTATCGTTTGCATCTGAGATCTCTATAACCAAATCTGTTAGCTTAACAAAACTCCCATCCGGCAGACCGCAAAATACTAACACACCATTAAAACGTCTAGCTTCCATCGCATAAGCTTTTAGTAACTGCTTTGGCATTGAGTCTGATACAAATATTTGTAGTAAAGGACGAGGCTTTAATATTGCTTTTCGTAAATCTTGATCAAAACCCTCTAGTTTCATCATATCTTTAAAATTATGCATCATCATTTGATGATCACGATTTGCTATATTGTCTGCCCAGTTCTTTGCGTCTAAAGCTAGATTATTAGCATAAGAGCAGGCCAGGGTAAAATTAATGACTATTAATATTAAAATGCGCAGCAATTTCTTTTCCTCCATATTACATAACTCCAGTCCTGACCATCGGATGGATATTCTTTAAATGAACTATAGGCCATATCGCTTAAACCAATAGGCCAGCAGCCTATGTCTCCTCTTGATGATTTTGGGTAAACCATCTGTAGTTTATATTGACTTTTCTTGATTTTAAGAGAAGTTTGCTTTGTGCATATTGGGCCGTTAATAGAGGCATCTGTTGTACTGGTACTTTTAGCAAGACCTGCTCTATGCATTTTAGCTAATATTCTTGATGTTAGTAAGCTTGAGTTTTGTACTCCTCCTACATGATCAGCGTTTGCTCCTGAAAATGGGTAAATATTACCCCAGCAACCACTGCACCAAAAAAGCTCATCTCTTGGTAAATCAACACTCGCAGATACGCAGTCAAGTGCGCAGGCAGCTTGCGCTGCTGGATTACCAAAAAGAAAAGATTCAGGGTTCAGAAGATTTTGTATTTTTTCGTCATTCCACATAGCATCAAGCTCAGAAAGATATGCGACATCAAAGCTAGCTTTTTCTAGGCAAATCAAATCAGTAATAAGCTCTAGCCAGTAAATGAGCGGGTATATATAATAATGTAGATGATAGAAACTATTATGAGCCATTCTACTCTTGCCGTAAGCCCTATTATATGTTCCTGTATCACTTATATTATCGCTCTCCATGTCAATACCAAGACCTACCGTGCAATATTCACTAGTTCGAGTATCACTTTTATTATCCCTCCGCATGTCAATACCAAGACCTACCATGCAATATTTACTACGAGTAACGTCAACCATCCTAGCAGGCTCCCAGAATCCAAGTGAAATGCCTGGAATGGGAATAGGTTGTCCTCCTTTAACACATGCACATAATGGGGAGGCGGGGTTTTTTGTATCTCTTTTTGCAGGAGACATTCCGCCGCCTACTCTAAGAGGCCCAATAGAAATAGGCAGCAAGCATGACCAGCAAATATCTGTGACTGGATTGACGAATTTACTTTTACATGATTCACCAGCTAAGGCGATAGCTGGTATAATAGATATTATTATTGCTACTAATATATACTGATGTAATTCTTGTAGCCCGTATTTCAAGTATTTTTCTCTAATCATTAAGTAATATCTCTTCTATCCTTAGATTTAGTGCATCTTGTACCACTAAAGCAGGGCTTGATTTAATGCCGAACTTACTGCTTAATTCTCCTGCTTGGTCAAAATAGACTTTATCCTCATGATCCTTACCTATCTCTTCTTTTAATTTAAAAGGACTGCCTCCAATAAGAATTATTCTATCTTCTATCTTCCCATCTTGAGCAGGAAGAGGGTTTCTTAATTGCTCCTTTATCCATGTAACTTGGTTTTTTTTTCTAGTATCTATAAAGAAGATTCTTCTATTTAAATCCATATGCTGGAGCGGGTTTATTATTGTTCCTGCTTTGTGTAATATTTTTCCGCATGGCAAAATAGCGTCTTTATCTAGTCTGTAGGTTGGGTCATAGTAAAATATTCTATTTTTAATGGCAGGCTTAATATTTTCTATAGGCGCTGGATTCTCTATTCTATCTTTAGCAATCTGGGTCATTTTTGCTTGCTCTTTCTTCATATCAATTGTTTGTAGCCTTTGTTCAATCATCGCCAAAAAAGCTTGCTCTGAGATTTTATATACATGACCTCTTACTCCAAAATCTTCGGCCATTGTGCTAGATATAGAGACAATAGTAATAATCAGTAATTTATATCTTCTGATGATGGGTTTTAAATATCTTGCTATGATCATTTATTGCTCTTTTAATATCTCGATAATTTTTAAATGTACTTCTTGTGATATTGAAGAGATATTACTACTATATATTTTACTATCAGCCAGGAATATAATTACTCCATTCTTACTCATATTTTTTTGTATTTGCTCTATATGTTTTATAGCTTCTTCTGGCTTACCATAGAATAATTGACGATCCCTAATATTTTGAGTAGAAATCCTCTTTTTTTCCAGAGCAAGTATCTGGTCCTGAGAAATATACTGAAATCTTAGGTTATTTAACCTATATATACCTCCTAAGTAAAAGCAAGTAAGAGCAAGAATGATAGGGAGTACTAAAGACTTAATATACGAAGGAATATAGGGGCTATATTGGTTTTCTGGGTCATTTTTTACTATTTTTTTCTGGCACATTATGACTTCTAGCTCTCTTTTTCTCTTATTAAATTATCTATTATTTGTTCCATCTCTATACCTTGTGCTTCTTGTCTCATAATAAGATTAAAATCGCTACTCTCGGTTGAAAATACAGCAGCACTAAAAGGATCTAAAATTAGGCGCCCTACTACATCAATGCCAGGTGATGAAAGTAACATCTCTGAATATTTACCTCTCTCAAATGAAAGTGATTTTAATAGTGGTACTTTTTCTTTAAATTCACTATGTGCTTCAAAATCAGTAAAAGAACCTGGAGGTAGATTTACTTTCCATGCGCTATTTTCAAAAATAGCCTTGCGTTGATTATTATTCTCAGGGCTACTACCTGCTGTTTGTAAATCAGCAAAACACTGAGTACATACAACAAGACTACCACCGTAACGTCTTAAGTTTCGTGCAATTGCTGCTAAGAATCCTGCGCAATGGTCAAGTAACATCCACGCCTCATCTACAATAATCATAAATTTTTGCGATCTATCTCCAGTAAGGAATTGACTAGTAATCTGCATGAGTAATGTTTGCAATATGATAGCAATGAGTTTTGGTTGATCTTTGACATGTTCAAACTCAAAGATGGTAGTAGATTTATCAAAATTTGCAGGCTTTTCTGAGGAAAAATACTTACCAAACACCCCATCTTTTGTATAAGAGAATAAACTCGTAGCAAATTGATTTAATAATTCAGAATTAGAGGCTTTTAGAAATTCAACAAAAATCTGTAGGTTCAGTTTATAGTCATTTTCTATTACGGCATCCTTAATCGCTTTTTCCAAACTTGCCGCCTCAAACTCACCTTTTGCCCCGCACATAATAGATAGTAATTCTTTTGCGCATACTACTAGCTGATTAAACTCAGTACCCGGCATATCTCTTTTTAATCCAGAAAATGGATTAATAGTAAAACTCGATAATGATCCAAATTCTATAATCTCGCCCTTTAATAATTTAGCAAGAGGAGCGTAACTACCTCCGATATCTAGAATAAATACCCTCGTGCCTGCAGCTAGCATCACATCGGCTAAACATTGCAAGAATACCGATTTACCTACTCCAGAAGGCCCTACTACATTTATATTAAAATTACCAGCACCAATTCTGTAATACGGATTCCAGTTAAATATCTGGCCGCGCCTACCGATAAAAGGTACTCCAGACATAGGAACACCGTACCATTCTCCATGTATTGGAAGTTTTGCAACTACTTCGGATGATAATGCGGGTTTTACGAGTTTTTTAAGCTTTAACTCTTGCCAAAAACTAGCCGCATGCATTGGAAGGCACCCAAGAATTGTCTCTAGGTGAAAATAATCCAGACTATTTAATATATAATCCTGACCTCCGTATTGTGCCATTACCTCAGCAGATACATCGTCTATATTGTTTTCTTTTGCACTTATAATAAGAGTCCAGCTATCACTCAATATATTATCTTCTGTTATAAGGCGGTGGATGATCTCTCTCCACTCAGACGCTTCCTCATGTAGCGCCTTATCATGTCTTGAGTATGGACGCTCAGCAGCATCTATTACTCTTTTGCCTCTTGCGGTGAATATTTTTTTAGTTTTATGATCATTAGCAACAGAGTAGCTAATTAAAAACCTTGCAGGTAGTGGGGATTTATCAGCGTTACCAAGTAAATTAATATTTTGGAGTAAAGACCAAAAATTTGGCATACTTGTCATATTAAAACTACGATGAGCGATATTAGTTTTAGTATTGAGAAAATGTTTTTTCTTACTTTGGTAGTAATGACCAGGTGATAAACACTGATTATTGACAAAATCATGCCTAGATGTTGATTTGTAATTAGGTTTTTTTGCGGGCTCAAATTCTAAAATTTCTCTGCATATTCTTATTAAGCTATTAGTATCTCGAATTCTTGGCTGAAGATTTAGGCTCGTAAGTTTTGTTATAAGAATGCTACGGAATGTAGTAAGTCCTGATAAGGATGCTTCATTGCAGTTTCGAAAAATAGAGCTATAAGAGATGAAAATGCGAAAATTACGAGGTAATCTCTTACCGCTACTATGAAAGTTCGCAGCCTGGCTTCTTAGATACTTGCTCCTTTCTCTTGTTATTCTGTGCAGAATTGGATCAGAGCGAGTTCTCCCAGAAGACCAATTATCTAAAAAATCTTCTATATCAGATGATGCAATCAGCAAAAACTGGAGGAATCCCTGTGCTGGCAATTCTTTGGCAAAAAACTGATTTAAGTTTTTAACTACTGAATCATCCACTCCTACTATCGGGCAAATCTCAAGCAAGAATCCTGCGGCAGAATTAGTCAGTAAAAAATTCTCAGTTTTTGAATCAAAATAACGATAATTTAAATAATTCTTTAAAGGCTCGCCCCCGTTTAAAGAGTTTTCAAAAAGACTAGCCTTAGAACGGTCAAAAGTCTCTATATCGGTTTCATTAAAACCAATGATACTTGCTGCTTTATTTGCAAAATCTTCATATAGGTTTTTTATCATAGGGCGTCCTTAAATTAATATATTAAAAATATAAATTATTATCATCATCTACCATTCTATTTTCTTCTTGCATTTTTAAAGTAAGGGATTCTCTCTTGTTGTCTTGTTTGCATATATTGCTGTAGCACTTCTTTTTATCCTTATAAGCCTCTTCAATCTTGCCTGAATCTATTTGCATATCTACTTCTCTTAACATGGTACATCCAAGGCCTCTAGCGTCACCGCATTTGAATTTATTTGGGTATGTTGAGCATGCAGAAATTCCAAAAACGCAGAGTAAGAGTAATATTGGATGCATTACTTTTTCTGTGATATTCATTGCCCGCCTCCCCTTCTTTCTGATTTAATTATTTCTTCAATATCTGTTGATCCAATCTCTACAGATTTTGTAAACATTACATCTACTTTTGTGCCTCCTGGTACTAGAATTACAGGAGAGATATTTTCGGCAAGTTTTATGTGATAATCGGCCAGCTTCTCAGCTGCGCTACTAGCACCTCCCATCAGCCCCTCACCTGCCATATCTTTTATATTTTTCTTTTTAGTACTCATAGCTCCAAGAGGGGTAATATTTAATCCTTCTGCGCCTTTGGCACTTCCTGCAAAACCACTTAGTACTCCCCCAATTACAGCATTTTTTAAATGTTTATCAGACATTGAGACTATAGTGCCTCTGATGCCATTGGCGCCATCATCCCCGTATATTACGCCTGATACTTTGGTCGTTGTAATAAGTCCTGCTGATTTATCTTCGCAGACAAGTTCTTCTGCTCTGATAATAGCTCTTTCTGATGATATATCGCCGTAACAACTCGCAAGTAACCTACATTGCTTAATATCAACAGCAAAATCCTTCGGTAGATTCCCTCTTTGGGTAAGTTTAATAATTACTGGTATCGGCGCAGCTGCACTAGTAACAGAAGTAGACACAGCAATACCGCCTAGTAAGTGACCACTCACATAGCTCGTAGCCGGTATATGATTATATGAAGATACTGGAGGGGTGACTGCTCTAGTATTTATTGTAGTTATGCCCAGTTCTGCTTGTGTCATTTTTTCTTCTTCTGGCGCAAGAGAGGATATCTCGTTTTCAAGATTAGCATTTTGAGCTTTTAGTAATTCTATCTCGCTCAGTAAGTATGAGAATCTATCTTTTAATTGCTGGAACTCATTCTCTGATTTTTCTTGAGTAGTGGCATGATGCTTGTTAATAGCATCTTGGAGTATATTGATTTGCTCGCCTCTTGCTTTACCCTCCTGCTCGATTGATTCCTCTAAAAAGTTTTGCCATTTAACTTCAGCCTTTGTGCCGTCTGTGCCAAGCTCTATTTTATGGCGCTTAGATACAAGAGTATCGTCCCCTGAATTACTGACATGAGGATTTGCATTGCTACTGCTTGCAATAGATGAGAAATTATCTCCTCTATTAGTATTTTGCCTCTTGTGGTTTGAGGCAATAAATAAAACCAGTACCACAAATCCTATAAATACTACTACTCCCACCAGCGATAAATTAATCCATTTTTTGAGTGCTGCTTGATTTTTACTTTGTAATTGATCCGTCCCAACAAAATATTTACGTAAGCTCTCTAGTAAATCTTCTATTTTTTTCTTTAATTTATTCATATTATCTACCCTGGCTCATTTGTACAATTAAGACTCTAGATATTGCGCCCCGCTTCATCATCTGATTACTTCCGTAATAAGCCTTTACATTATCAAAACGATCGATAAATTCTGAGAGATTTAAAGATACGTCTTTTTTGTGATGGTTTTTAATCTCAAATACTCCTCCAACTAGATTTTTATATTTGTATATTTTTTTCTGCTCTACTGTTAAAGAGCACGTATTACATAGTATTTGTTGATGAGTTTGAACGTAGAATTTATCTTCAACATTATCCCTCATAGCACGCATCATTTCTGATATGTTTTCTTTCTGCGACTCCTGTAATTTTGATGTTATTTTGGAGTCTATTATTACCGACTTACCTTTAATGTTACTTACCTCCAAGACCAAATCCTGCACGAGTCCTGCATTGTTTTTAATGCTTATCTCGCAAAACTCACCTATTTTTACTATTGGCATAAAATATATATTGGTACCATCCTCATCGTATTTAATGCTGAATTTACTATCATCTCCTGTTACTTGAATTATTTTATATGGAGGATTCGATATACGGTTTAATCCAGTTTTGGATATTTTGATCTTTAATCTTTGATCTTCTTTAAATGGGTAAGTTTCTCCTACTGCCGTTACTCCACTCATTGACAAACATCCAAGTAGCGCCATGCGAGCTAACCGTAAATTATATGCGCTAGATTTGTTCATTTTTGCTCCTTATCTTTAAGTTTCGTAAATTCTTTAAGTTTTAAATGACCAGCTACATAATCAAATGAAAGAAGATATTTGACATTATTTTGTTCAAACCCTCTCTTGCCAAAAGTACTAGTAAGCAATCCATCCATTACAACTTGTAAATTTTTTGCATCGACATGTATTTGCTTTGGAGTAAAGAATGTGGATAATTGGAACTTTTTATGTTCTTCTTCTTTATCAGCAAAATATTTCTGGAAAGATTTGAGGCTATCTTCTGCACTTGTTGAAGAATGTTTGAGGATAATGTTTTTTTTATGTTCAATAGTGTCTTTGGTTAAATCAAGGAGTGCTGAGGCAAATAATAAAGATGTTTCTTCCAGATAACTTACCGAGATATTACTTCCTTCTATTATTAAGTCTTTTGTAATCCCTGGCACCATAATGACTCGCTCAGTTGTAGTAGAGATTTTTACAGCAAGCAAGAAACAAGTAATTATTGCAAGACCCATACAACCCGCAAAGAAATTACGCTGCCGGGTAATATTAATATTTTGTTGATGTGTATCTATGTCCAGTTGCATTTTTTTAGTTGTAGTTGTAGTTGTAGTTACATTGAAGTTTTATTGATCATGAGGTCCTTATTATTTTTAAAAGAATCTCTTGATTGATGAGTTCGGAGTCGGGCTTTTGGCGAATTGCGGAAAATACCAATTAAGCCATCTTTGAGCTTTGCCATCATGTAATATCTTCGATAAAAAATCTCCTATAAAATATCCAGGAATAGCTCCTCCTACACTCCACATAATGCCCAAAAATATCATCGCAATAAAACATCCTACACATCCACAAATAACGCCAAGTACCGCCATGCCATAGATTTTTGATTCTGCTCTGAGTGTGGGCCAGATTCTTGTTTGTATCATTGTTATTTTAACCTAAATGCATAACTGTTTGAGCAAGCTTTACAGAAGCTGCCGTACCTAAACTCCCAATAGCAAATGCAATTCCTTTCTGATACATATCTTGTCCTCTTGCTAAAAAAGTAGAGGCGCCCCCAACTGAAAATGCAACATAACCAAGATTTTCATTAACTAATGTATAGATTGGTGCGATTAGGTGCTGTTGGATATTTCCTACTTGAAACCAATCTGCATGAGCCTCGCTTATAAAACCAAATATGCACATTACTAATAAGTAAAAACCATAAATTTTGTTATTTGTAAGATGGAAATTAGATGCGGGTAATTTGGGTCTTAATTTGTGATTAGGCATTGTTTGATTAGGCATTGTTTTATTTATCTCTAGATTTTTTGCTTGGATATTTTTCGAATCAGGTTTTATTGATAACATTTTATTAACTCCAAATTGAATTTACTATTCTTATTAAAGCCTCTTTTGTATCTTTATGATGATTGATTTCAATTTGCTTTAGGAAGAATTCTTTTGAAAAAGGTAGAATATTAGTACGGGCAGTTTTTCTTGAATGCGCCAGGTCTTTTTCTAGAGCTTTTAATATATCAAAACTAAGTCTTGCTTCTTTTCTAAGGAGTCTTAGGTGTTCTATAGTAGCTTGTTCTTGTGATGTAATCCGCATTTTTTTACCTTTTGTTGGTTGGTTTATATGTCTCAATATGTTTCTTGCCTTTAGCTAGAATCATAATTATCAGTTCTGATAGATAAAAATTTTGTTAAATTTTTTATAGATACAAAAATATCGAAGATATTAAGAATAATTAGTTTGTGCTGCCTCTTGAATATAACAAGAGTTTTATGTATTATCATAATTCTTAACCCTGCTAGTCATTAGTTGTGTTAAATTCGTAAAGTACTTTTGCTGCGACCAAACTTCGAAGGTACTTTATATTCTATTATTATGAGTAACTTTACTCCTAATAAGAGTCTAACGACTCAATTAATTAATAAGTTATATCACATATTTACGTATGTCAATAGCTAGATTTTATTTTTTTATGAGTATATGAAATGTTGTCAGCTTCTAAAATATTACAAGATAATATTACAAGGATTTTAAAACACAAGGGCTGGACTATACAAGATTTAGAAAGAAAGGCAGGTACCAATAGATCAATTTATAATATTTTTCGTAATAGAAATCCATCTGTAGATTTGGTGCACAAAATAACAAAAGCACTGGGTGTAAGTTATAGTGAATTATTAGACGAATATAATGAAAAAACTTATATAAAGAATCTTCAGCTTTTCTCTGATGTATCTAATGTAGTAATTCATGAACTGCAAAAATTACCCAAAGAAATTAATATCACTTTCGAATCTGTTTTTATTATAATGCATGAAGTATATCAATATGCAGCTATGCAAAGACTTGCAAAAATTGATGTCCAGTTTGTAAAATGGACTTTAATCAAACATTTTGATCATGAGTCATTGAAGCCTTAATTGCAAGCTCAGACTTCATAAAATAACAAAATAAATTACTAACCTCCACATAGATTAATAACTTCCTTAATCCCTTGATCTTCTCTATTAAAATGACGCAAAAGATAGTCGTAATAATGTGTTTTCCAATAGTGATTTTTAGCTCTACATGCAGCAAGTGCGGCCCTAACAAACAAATCCTGAACATCCGACATATTATCAAAATTTTCTCTATATCTTCTCAGATAAATCATTTCCGCCAAATTATAGATAGTCAGAGCTTCTTGCATTTTATTTATTGCAACTAAGCTATTAGCCTCTGCTACAAGGATTGCTGCATATTCGGTATCGAAGGTATTTTCTACTGTAGTGATACCATGTTTTTTAATCTCATACTCATAAATACCTCTAGCTATTTGCGCCTCTTTTAATGATTCTTGAATTTTTCGAGTACCGAGTTTAGCTCTTGAGCTCTGAAGTAAAATTCTAGCATGAAGCTCATGGCTCGGTTTTCTATCTCCAATCTCTTGTTTTGCAATTGCCGATATTATTTGATAGCTTGCTTCATATTGCGACATATAATTTAGTATTTCTGATTTTAGAATAAATGTTGGAGCAGTAAATGAGTCCCGAGGCAAATAAGCCTCTACTTCTATATTTTTATCTATAGCTGTAAGGGCTGCGGCATAATCACCCTTGCTCATGTATATTCTAGCTTTAAGAAACCAATATAAGCCTAGATCAACTTCTGCTCGTGGAAATTCTTTAAGTATTTGCTCCGATAATTTTACTAGTTTCTCAGAATTAGCAATATCGCCATTATAAGCAAGTAACTGTGCTTTTTGCCAAATTATGAAACATTTGAGCTCTGGCTCTCCTTCAATTTTATCAAGGATTGTTAGGGCTTTATCATAAAAAAATAGAGCCTTAACATAATTTGCTTTGGCAAATTCCTCAAAAACTCCAGAATGACCTAAATACCAAGCATAAGTGGTTTTAGCTTTATTATCCATCTGCTCTATATTGATTTCCCCTGTTGCTTCTTTTGAATCAATCCATTTTGACATTTGTTCCATGTTAGGATGGTCAAGCTGAGCCATGTATTCGCTTACCAAATTCTTTCTTATCTCTAAAACTTTAAAAATATCTATTTGATATTTCTCTGCGTTCTTTAGAAGAACCTCAAGGTTAGATTTCAATGTTTCGTCGCTATTAACAAATAAATGTTTTTTCGAGATACTGGGCGGCATAACCTCATTTATTTTATCTATAATTTCTGTAAGATATTTTCTTACTTCTACAGTGGGTAGTATCTCTAGCACTGAATCTTTAACAGAATCATGCATCTCAAATAGATTGAAGTTATTTCCTTTTTCAATATTTTTTATTAAACCAAACTTATATAAATTATGTAAGTTTTGTCCTACTAAAGTGTCATTACCAAGTAAAATCTGGAGTAAGTTCTTTGAAAACTCTTGGTTATTTAACAAGGATATATAATATAATAATTTTTTATCTTTCTCAGAAAGTAGATTTAATATAATTTGCATATGACTCTTCACTGGATTATCTGATTTTTCTAATATAGTTTTATATTCCTCTAACGAGAGATATTGATGTGCCTTCATGAAAATCGCACCTCTTGCAATAGGAGCTGGGTAGCCCTTAAATACATTAATGAGTTTTTTAAATGTTTCGACCCCCGCACTGTCTGTGTTTAATATTTTTCGCAATAATTCAGAAGAATTATGATGATCTAAATTATGAATATATACAATATGGGATAAATTATCGGAATCTTGAGAACATATAATTACATGACCTTCATGGTCCCAGTTTAGAATTTTATTTACTTTATGATTTTCTCCGAGCCTTAGATTATCAAATACAAGCAAGTATTTGTTTTGTGTAGATAGGTAATCCATAACTACTCTCATGGAATCTTTTAAAGTATCCGAAAGCTTATCGGCTGAATCTCTGAGAATATTTCTATTGATTTGACGCGCTAATGAAGCAAATTGCTCGTTTAAGTCCAAAGAAGCGTCAAAAAACCATATTAACTCATATTCATCACTATGGCTAAAAGCATATTTCCTAGCTACTTCGGTTTTACCAATTCCACTCATACCAACTATACTAGAAGTTCTATATTGCTTCAGATTTTGTTCTATTCTTTTACGCTCTTTATCCCTATCAACAAAATAAGAAACTGCATCAATTTTTTTATTTATTATAGTATTAATTTTTCCTTTTGCCTGTATGTCAAAGAATGTTATACATAACATAAGAATGAAATTAATATTTTTTGAATTGAATAATTTTGCCATTTTGATCAGATAGTTTGTTGAAGTTATTGAAGTTTATTAAGATCCTATTTTCACCATCATTTGAACCTATTTCATAGAAAAAATTACAATCTCTCAGTAATGCAAATATACATTTTGTATTTAATATGTAAGGATTAGAAATATGAAGATGTATTGATGAGCTACATTTTTCCATCGCTTCTTCATCGAGCCAAAATCCATCATAAGTAAAGTATATAGACTCTAAAGTAAATTCTATAGAAAGTTTTTTGACATGACTCCCTCCTCTCATAAAATACAAAATATTATAAAGTAGACTTAAAACTATTTGTTGAAATATATGAAGCTCGCATCCAACCTCCATCGATAATTTCTCTACACTCAAAGAAAGTGACAAATCATACCCATATTCTCTACTATACTTAATAGCTCTAATTTCTATTTCTTCTAATAATTCTTGCAAGGTAACTGCAGAACATGCATCTTTATTTATTGATAGCTCTCCATAAAACTCTTTATTTTTAGATTGTTCACTACAGATTTTAAGAAAACTTGATTCATATTTATAAGCTTGAACAGCAAGAATTTGTGTTTTGGCAAGTTGCATATAATTATTCACATATTTTGTTACAACAAAAGCTATTCTTAAGCTAAATAAAAATAATATGATGGAGGCAGCTACAATATAACATATCTTAAACAAGAATTCCTTATAATAATGATTAAATTTTTCTATGTCATTATGACCATTCAGAGATAGTTGAATATAATTTTTTTGATCTATTGGATATTTTAAAGCTTGATATAAAATTTGGTTATTGGTATTTCCTAATATTAATTTGTTATTTATATAAATCTGATAATCAAAATCCTTATCTAAATATCTGTTTACAAACAACACCATAGGCTGAAGATCAGCAATTAAAACTCTATCACCTCTTTTGGTATGAATAGAACTTCCAAATACACCTTCTGTGATTGTGTTATCTTTTATCAACTTATAATTTTTAATTATAGTGAAATGCTTAATATCAGTATCTTCGTTAAAGATAATACTCAGGTCCGGCATTATTACACTTGCCAATATTTTACTTGTTGTTATTACATACTCGTTTTTCTTATTTTTTAGCTCACTTAAAATATATGAGTAGGCTAGGAAAATAAAGCATACAAAAGCAATAGAGATAAATAAGGACACCTGAAAGAATAAATAACTCTCTCTTTTGTTGGTTACGGTTCTACTAAATTCTTTCATAGTGTCTATATATTACATAGGGCTTCATTATAGATCTCATTGTTATTAGTAATATAAATTGAGGTCCAGTGTATATGGTAATCATCATATATTAAAATATGCATGAAATTCATCTATACTAACTTATAAAAACTAAATAGCTGATTGTACCCAAAACAACAATTCCCTTGGAATAATTATGTAAACCACTGAATTGTTTATGGGCCATATCTTTCACAACTGGATCCTTTTTAAATTAATATAAAATTTAATTAGTTACAATTTTATACATATGTCTTTACAGACAATAACCTCAGTCTATATTGTAACTATCTTAAAAAATAAATTCTATGACTTTAATAGAATAATTTAAGATTTGGCACTTATAGCACAAAAGAGTTAATATTCGGTTAATATTACGATATATATTATTTTTAATACTATTCTCGAGTTACTATAATATTTTCAAGGATTTGTCGTGTTTCACGTCGTTTTATTTCTCATAGTTTTTTACGGCTTTTTATCCACAATTTCTGTGGATATGTTTGGGTATAATATGTCGCAAGAGCTTACTGGATAATAGATTCATGTTCATGCCTAATTTTTCATCGCTCTTTTCATTACTATTATTACTACCCTATAGTTTTATACTGATCTTATAATATTCATTTTATGCTGCTTGAAGACTCATTTCTATAGTGTGAATTTCAGGAACTACTTCTTTTATCGTATCTTTTAAAGTTTTGTAGTAATTATTTTGTATCCAGTCTGATATGAATCTTGTCGGAGCTAATATAAGAGCAACTGACTCATTATTATTTTTTTGTAAAGTAAGTTTAGAGAACCATGATATATATACAGCTTCTCCGTAATGAACTATTAGTTTTTTGCATATTCTTCCCCAGAGACTATCGTCAACATCAAGTGGGAGCTTGGGCTGGATTTGGTGCCTATACTCCGTCCCTACCCTATTTTTCATATATTTTACTGACTTGTTTGAATGAATAATTTCAATAGAGGTAGGATCTATATTGAATATAGTGCTGATTTCTTGAAACAGTCTTTCTTTTTGATATTGAGTTAAAATATGATTCCTGCCTTCTTCTGTGATAGATTCTATAAAATATTTGTCTTCTGTAATTTTATCAGGAAATTTATAGTTTTTTAGCAGTAAATAAGCATCTTCGGTTTCAAATAAACTTGCTATTTTTCTTTTTACCTGAGATACCGGATCTTGATTGATCGAGGATTCAATCTCATTGATAAATTTATTCTTACGCTGTTGTTCTAAATAGTTTTTATCGAATGTAAAACTTTCTAAATTTGCTATTTTTTCCTCTATAATCTCATTATCTAATGCTTTTGCCACATAATTCACAAAAGCATTTTCACTATAAAATTCATGTGAATTATATTTTTCGGCTAGTTTCTCAAGTAATTGA
>CAYGNF010000019.1:0-22119 GCA_964351245.1 uncultured Rickettsiaceae bacterium
CATATAACTGAAAAAATTTCATTAGAAAAGTACATAAATATAAAAAATCATTATATTTTTAAAAAAATTCTAACTAGCTCGGAGTCTGATGAAGTAATATTATAATTTATCAAGACCATTTTGTATATTGAGTAACTTTATAAAGCAATTTACTGAGCATTTTGGATTTTGCATTTTATTGCTTGCTTTACTTCCATGAGCTGAGTCCAATGAAAGCTTCTTAAGCAGAGCTGCACTTTCATCGCCCAAAGGCTCAATCCTGAGTTTGGCGAGTCCCTTGTTTTTGAAATTTAAGTACTCAGCGACTTTTGGACTAACATCTATTACTCTATTTTTGCAATATGGGCCTCTATCATTAATCATCACAATAATAGATTTATTGTTTTCTAAATTAGTAATTTTTGCTATGGAGGGTAGTGGTAATGTCCTATGAGCTGCTGTAAGGGCATTTACATCAAAAATATCTCCATTGGCAGTTCTTTTTTCATGAAGACTCTTTGTAGATCTAGTTGTCTTACTTGGTGAGAGCATTTCTCCGTACCATGCGCCAATGCCTGTTTGTATCGCTTTAGTATCTTGCTTTTTCGAAGCTACTTTTCTTTTGTTAAAAACTTTATAATGACCTTCGTATTTTTCTACTTTTCTAGCGCCTTTTGAAAGTTTTTTATATTGTATGTCATTTGCAGGCTGACATCCACCGAGCCACAGGCCTAAAATTAGCGCCGAGTAAAGAAAATAGTTTTTATAAATTTTCATTTCTTAACTTCCTAGTAGACCATTTGAGAGCCTTATTCATCTCTAGGTCTAGTTGATTAAAATCTAGGTCTTTGAAGTGTCTCCTTGGAATAAAGACTATTGCTACTTTAGCATAGTATCCTTGAAAAAATCCTAGATATATGTTTTTTAACCTTCTTTTGATAAGATTGCGCTCATGAGATTTGCCTATTTTTTTTGATATCTTGAACCCATAAAAAATTGGCATTCTATTTGTTTTTAATGGCTTAGATGTGTATCTATCAAACTCTTCATTCATCAATCTAACAAAAATAGTGAAGAAAGCCGAAGTAAATCTTATGGAATTTTTTGAAACGAAATCAAAGCTTGTCTGATTTTTTAATGGAAGAAGCTGTATCTTATTCAAGGAAACAATTAGTTCAAATCACTAGGCTGAAAGGCGCTTACGGCCTTGAGCTCTGCGTCTGTTGATAACAGCGCGACCTCCTGGAGTTTGCATGCGAGCTCTAAATCCATGACGGCGCTTACGTACTAGTTTACTTGGTTGAAATGTTCTTTTCATAACTTTTAGCTTTGAATTTATGGATCCTGGAGCATATATTAGTTTGCTAGTAAGGTCAAGCTTCTTTTATATGCCTCATTATGATGCTAATTCTAGTAGGATTTTATTGTTATTCTGTTCTACAAAGGATTTTATTTGCTTGCCAATTATGCAAACCTTGCTCATTAGACCCAGAACATCAATAAAATATAGAGCTTTTCTGTTGCCCGGCAAGCCCCCAGCCGCTTAGCTATAGCCGCTATTATGCAGCTGCAGCTACGTAACGATTATTGTCGTTTGCGTTTACTTTAATTTGATCCTTAAAGCACCTCAAGCCAAGGCTTAATTTACTTCGGCAGTATCTCTCCGGACAAAAACCAAATCTTTACCAAGCACGTCGATCCTAATACGCCCCCATAAATTTACTTGTGGTGGAGGCGCCGGGTTCTGCCCCCGGGTCCGCTTCTTCTATTCCATTTAGCCATTTATTGTCATAGCTCCTAAAAGCATATATAGTATACTAAAAAATCTTTAATGATGCAAATTCTAATAATAGGAAAAAATGGACAAGTGGCTCAAAGTCTAGCCAGGCTTTCTCCTTATGCAATTCGGTCTGTAGGAAGAGATGAATTAGACCTATCATCTTCTTCATCAATACATAATTTTTTAAAAACCTATCTAAGGTCTCTTAGTTACGACAAAAAAAATGTTATAATAAATGCAGCCGCATATACAAATGTTGAAAAAGCAGAAGAGGAGGTTAATCTTGCCATGAGTATCAACGCTAGTGCTCAAGACATCTTAGCAGAATTTTGCGGTAAGCATGGAATTTTATATGTTAGTTATTCTACAGATTATATATTTGATGGACTAAAAAACGGCCCCTATGATGAAAATGATAGACCCGCGCCTCTGAATATTTACGGCAAATCGAAGCTAGCAGGAGAAATTGCAATAGCTAAGCCGGGGGTAAATTATTTAATATTACGAACTAGCTGGGTATTTTCTGCCACAGGAAATAATTTTCTAAGAAAAATACACGAATTAGCCCAAACAAAGTCAGAAATTAGAGTAGTAGCTAATCAATTAGGCATTCCTACATCGAGTGATTTTATTGCTGATATGACCTATAAACTATTAAATGCATTTATTACACAACAAAAAGTGCGAGAGACTATCAATATAGCGCAAAAAGATATTGTAAGTTGGTTTGATTTTGCGTGTAAAATTAATGAATTAACGGGTCAAAAAACTATAATTCAAAAAATCACAAGCAATAAAGTTACTACAAAAGCCTTAAGGCCAGCAAATTCAGTTCTATCCACTAAAAAACTTCAGCTCATTACGGGGATTGAGCCAAGAAGCTGGTTAGAAGATTTACGAATAGCAATAGATTACATGAGGTAAATTAATGCAACTCAAGAAATTGTGGCTAGAAAATATAATATTAAAATATGGAATAGGAAATACTCATGAAGCCTACCAAAATGATATAAATTCATTCATTAGCTTCCTAATATCGAAGGGAGAAGGGGAAATCTATGAGGATAATGATAAGCATCAAGATCTTAAGGCTCAAGCTGTAGAAGAGAAGGATGAGGAAATTCTTGGGCATCAGTATCACCAGAATGAGATAGATTGTAAGGATGTAGGATATAAAAAAACTATCGCAAGACACGAGCAAGAAATAGATAAAAATCTCGAGGCATTATTATTATCAGTAAATATTAGACACATAAGAAGCTGGCTTGCTTATCTTAAAAACTTGAATCTTTCCTCTTCTAGTATAGCAAGGAAATTATCTTCTATCCGTAGTTTTTATAAATTCCTCCTGAGGAATAACTATAATATAGACGAGGATATCTTTGCATTAAAAACTCCGAAAAAACCTAAATCCATACCAAAATCCATGACAAATGAGCAAATTGATCAGATACTTTCTGCCCTTGAATCAAGAAGCTTAGAAAAATGGATTATTGCCCGAGATAAGGCGATAATTTTGCTTGCATATTGCGAGGGTCTTAGGATTAGTGAAATACTTTTACTAACCAAAGAACACGTTGCTCAAGATTATCTTAGAATAAAAGGCAAGGGAATGAAAGAGCGTATACTCCCTTGGCTTAATAGCGCAAAAGAGGCTACTATCGAATATCTATCTTTAAATCCTTTTGATATAAAAGATAATGAGCCGATTTTTCGGGGTATAAGAGGAGCAAAAATTGGCAGAACTCAATTTAATAAAATCCTCATTGATCTGAGGCAGAGCTTTAATTTGCCAGATCACCTTACTCCTCATGCATTTCGCCATTCATTTGCAACTGCCCTACTTGAAAATGGAGCAGATTTACGTGCAATAGGTGAACTACTAGGTCATACAAGCTTATCTACAACTCAAATATATACAAAAACTAGCGTTGCGCATCTAAAATTAGCGCATAAGAAAGCTTTTGATTAGCTGCTGTTTTCTTTGGATAGACTCCTACATACCCTCAAAATGTAGGGTTATATCTGAGAGTCATTTAACTCCAAGAACCCCTAACAAGTTTTGCAATTCTTGCTTTGCTGCTATATGTGAAAGGCTGAAGCTTTTTGAATGAGCGCTTTTTTTAAGATCAAGCAATGTAAGGCCAAGAAGAAATAATTCTCTAAAAATTACTCTTTCTCCAAATCCTGGAGCCTGCCTAAAAGACACTCTTTTTGCTAACTCGTCTAACACTTTTGCTACGTTATGCCTATTTTTTGCATCGACAGAGCCTAGTCTATTTCTCATCACAACCCAATCTATTGAGCCCTCGCCCCTTTGAGCTTTTGCTAGTTTTTGCTCCCATATCATCTGACTATATATTGATGGTCCTGTAACTTTCATAGACCCTGGATCAATTTTAGCCATTACATCAATATCTACAAAACTATCATTTATAGGCGTAATAACTGTGTCTGCGTAAGAGTGAGCAATTGTAGAAAAGAAAGTATATGTTCCGGGCGTATCCACTACTACAAAATCTGATTCGGATTTAGCCTGATTCATTGTGGATTCAAATATATCTGATTCCTCTTTTTGCTTCTCTTTTGCACTATCTAATTTACTTTCACATAATAAGTAATGAGTAGGCATAGGGACTTTATATGACGGATTTAAGTCGTTATACTTACTCCTATTTTCTATATACCTAGATAAAGACCCTTGCCTGCAATCGACATCAATAGACGAAACTTTATACCCCTTATCCAAAAGTCCGGCTATTAAATGCATAGTACAAGTGGTTTTACCGGCCCCGCCTTTTTCATTGCCAACAACAAAAACATAGGGGTTTTTTTGATTACTCATAGTATTTAGGTATAAGTTTATTTAATAGTCGTATACCAAACCCAACCGCTCCTTTTGGTGCTATTGGCAGATCCTTAGAACTATTTGCAACTCCAGCTATATCAAGATGAGCCCAAGGTACATTATTAACGAATTTTTGCAAAAACTGTGCTGCGGTTGAGCTGCCAGCATAACCTGGTGGGGACCCAAGATTTGCGACATCAGCAATACTAGATTCAATCATTGTATCATATGCCTCATTCAGAGGAAGCCGCCATACATACTCTCCAGATTCATTACCTGCTTCTGTAATTTTCTCTGCTAGTAAATCATTATTGGAAAATAGGCCTGCATAAGCATGGCCAAGAGCCACTGTCACTGCTCCAGTAAGTGTTGCAAGATCAATTATTAACTTGGGCTTAAATCTGTCTTGCGTATACCATAAAGCATCAGCAAGCACTAACCTACCTTCTGCATCCGTGTCTAAAATTTCTATAGTTTGTCCAGATAAAGATTTTACAACATCCCCTGGTCTTTGAGCATTGCTACCTGGCATATTCTCAACCAACCCTACAATTCCTACAAGATTTACCTTGTCGTTTCTTGAAGCTATAGATAGCATCGTGCCAAATACGGTAGCAGATCCTCCCATATCATATTTCATGTCTCCCATGTTTCTAGATGGCTTCAAAGAAATACCCCCAGTATCAAAAGTCACTCCCTTGCCTACAAGTGCAATAGGAGCTTGATTATCGTCTGCTCCATTATATGTCATTACAACAAGCTTTGATTCTTTACTAGAACCCTGACCCACTCCAATTAGAGCATTCATTCCAAGGTTTCTCATCTCGGCCTCTCCGATAATCTCGACTTTGACTCCTATAGGCTCCAAGGTATCTGATATAATCTTTGCATAACTTTCTGGATATAATATGTTGCCCGGCTCAGAAACAACATCTCTTGCACTAAAGATTCCGGTTGCAATATGCTTAAAATATTCAAATTCATTATCTGCTTCTTTCTTATTTGTAACGCACACACTTACATCTATGGAATGGACGTCGTCTTTTTTGGTGGTTTTATATTTATCAAATGAATATGATCCTATAGTGAGTCCAAAGGCAATATTTACTCCTACTGATTCTTCTGAGTATTCTCCAAGTGAGCGTGATTGAATAGAAGTTGATTTGACCTTCAAAGATTTGAGGCTTTTTGCAATATTGCCACCTATGTCCTGGATCTTAGAGTGAGTTAGCTCGGATATTTTACCTACTCCAACAAGAATGATTGTTACAAAATTTTTATCATCTGCAGTATGTATATGTTTGATTTGCCCACGCATGCCTTTAAAATTATTGACACCTTCTATTGCCTTGGTAACTACTCCGTTATATTTTGCGTCCAAAGCAATAGCTACTTCGTCTAAATCAAGACTCTTGCTATCTTCTGCTTCTGGGATTAAATGATATAAGTACTGGTTATCTTCCGGATTTACTTGGGTAAATTTTACATCTAGCATTTTTTTCTCATATTTAAATATTTAGATTAACAATTTTTTGTATCTCGTCCTAAGATTTTATTATAGAAACTAACTATCTACCATGACACAATAGCAGCGTGAGATCTACTGTATGAGTTAGTTTACCTTGCAATGCGCACATACATCATAAACTCTAGCTAAAGATCTCTACGCAACCTTCTTTCACATGAGCAATAGCAGAAGTTTTGAGCTCTATTGTTTCTATAATCTTAGACTCGTCATATATGGTTATGGACCCCTCGGTAAGCTCTGCAACCATTTGTATGTGCTTAAATAATACACCAAGCTGCCCTTCGAAACCAGGCAATACTATCATGGAGCCTTCCTTACTTACATACTGAGACATAGTAGTGTTGATTATGCACTTAATTTTTTGTTTTTGAGACTCTTGCATTAGGCTGCTTTCTTCATATTTGCCGCCTTTTCTAAAGCTTCTTCTATTCCTCCAACCATATAAAATGCAGATTCTGGGACATCATCATGAACCCCGGATGCTATTTCCTTAAAGCCCTTTATAGTATCTTTTAGCTCTACAAACTTCCCTTTTGCGCCGGTAAAAACTTCGGCCACATGGAAGGGTTGAGACAGGAATCTTTGTATCTTTCTTGCTCTACCAACGATCAACTTATCTTCCTCTGAAAGTTCATCCATACCAAGTATTGCTATAATATCTTGTAAGGATTTGTAAGTCTGTAGTATTTTTTGCACTTCTCTTGCAACCGTGTAATGCTCCTCTCCAATTAATTGAGGATCCAGCATTTGAGAGGTGCTATCGAGCGGATCTACAGCGGGATATATTCCGAGCTCCGCTATTTGCCTACTTAAAACAGTTGTGGCGTCAAGATGCGCAAAAGATGTAGCAGGAGCTGGGTCCGTTAGATCATCAGCTGGTACATATATAGCTTGAACAGAAGTAATAGAGCCAGTTCTAGTAGATGTAATTCTTTCCTGCATAGCTCCCATATCAGTAGATAAAGTTGGCTGATAACCAACAGCAGAAGGTATGCGACCAAGCAAAGCAGATACTTCCGACCCTGCTTGAGTAAATCTAAATAAATTATCTACAAAGAATAATACGTCTTGTCCCCCATCCATATCTCTAAATTCTTCGGCAATAGTAAGTCCAGTTAAAGCAACCCTTGATCTTGCCCCAGGTGACTCGCTCATTTGGCCATAAACTAAGGATACTTTAGATTTTGTATTATCTTCTATATTAATGACTTTAGATTCCATCATTTCTCTATAAAGATCATTTCCCTCTCTTGTTCTCTCGCCTACGCCAGCAAACACAGTGTAACCACCGTGAGCTTTTGCAACATTATTAATTAATTCCATTATTAAAACAGTTTTACCAACGCCTGCTCCTCCAAATAAACCTATTTTCCCACCCTTGGTATATGGGGCTAATAAATCGATCACTTTAATTCCAGTGGTAAGTAGCTTTTTATCGGTTGATAGATCAAGAAAATGAGGGGCTTGTGCATGAATTGGCTTATGTTTTTTAGAGTCAACGGGTCCTTTTTCGTCAATAGGCTCTCCTATTACATTAATAATTCTACCTAGAGTCTTTTTGCCAACTGGAACCATTATTGGCATTCCCGTATTTTCTACCTCAATACCTCTTTTAAATCCATCGGTTGAATCCATGGCAATGCAGCGCACTGTATTATCTCCTACATGCTGAGCAACTTCTAGAACCAGCGTAACTCCCTCGTGCTTACATACCAAAGCATCTAAAATTTTTGGCAAATCTCCGGACTCAAAGGTTACATCCACCACAGCAGAAACTATTTTAGATATTTTTCCTATATTTTTACTCATATTTTTCTCACATATTATTTTGTATTATACCGCCTCTGCTCCAGAAATAACCTCTATTAATTCATTGGTTATAACTGATTGACGGGTTCTATTCATTTTCAGCGTAAGTTGTTCAATCATTGAGCCTGCATTTCTTGTTGCATTATCCATAGCTGCCATGCATGAAGCCTGACTACTAGCTATGCTTTCATATAAATTTGCTATGATATTAGACTCAAAATATTTATCTGACAATTTTTCTATTAAATTTTGCCCTTCAAAATCTATATTTCTTATTGTAGGATCTTGATTGTCAATACATGAATCATCTACGGGCCCAAGACTAAACTTACTAGGCACTAAAGTTAGAGTATTTACAAATTTAGTAAAGTAGCTAACAATCTGACAAGAAGGCTCATTATCCAACTCCTTTGCAACAAATTCTTGGATCTGACTCGCAACATTCTTTGGATCTTCGTAAGCACTAACAACAAAAGACGGTGTGATAATTTTTGATATTATAGAATTTAGTTTTTTTCCTACGCAAATTACTTTAGGACGTGGATAGTGATTTATATCTTCCCTTAATTTTTTAAGAATGTTTGCATTATAAGGGCCGCACAGCCCTCTATCAGAACCATAAACAATTAAAATAGTAGCATTAAAATTCTTTTGCGGGCTCAAGAGAGCATTAATCATAGGGCTGCTAGAGTATATATCAGAAGAGTTTTTTATAGCACTAAGTAGCGCTGTAATTTTTTGCCTATAAATAGATGCAAAATTTGCTGATATTTTTGCTTTATTCAATTTGGAGACAGCAACCATTCTCATGGCTTTGGTGATTTTCTGAGTCGATTTTACGCTCTTTATTCTATTTCTTAGGGCCTTTATGCTAGACATGATGATACACTAGTTTTTAATCTCAGAACTCTCGCTTCGTATCAAGAATTTCTTTTGATGCGCTTCTATGATTTCTCTGAGCTTTGCTTCTATTTCTTCGGATATAGCTTTCTCAGATTCTATATTTTTCCATAATGTTCCGTAGGATGCCTTAATTGCACCCAAAAGAGATTCTTCGAAGTTTTTTATCTCGCTAAGCTTGATTTTATCTAAATATCCCTTTACCCCAGCAAAAATAAGTATCACTTGATCGGTAACTGTGTAGGGCCTTCCTTGAGGTTGCTTTAAAAGCTCCACTAATCTTTCTCCTCTTGTTAGAAGATTTCTAGTAGATTCATCTAAATCAGATCCAAATTGAGCAAAAGATTCCATTTCTCTGTATTGCGCAAGCTCTAGCTTAATAGATCCTGCAACTTGCTTCATAGCTTTTGTCTGCGCCGCAGAACCAACTCTACTAACCGAGAGCCCAACATTCACAGCAGGTCTTACGCCTTTATAAAATAACTCACTCTCAAGAAATATTTGACCATCTGTAATAGAAATCACATTAGTTGGTATATAAGCAGAAACATCTCCTGCCTGAGTTTCAATAATAGGTAGAGCGGTAAGAGATCCGCTGCCTTCTTTTTCTGACATTTTTGCAGCTCTTTCAAGCAACCTCGAGTGAAGATAAAAAACATCTCCTGGAAAAGCTTCTCTACCTGGCGGCCTTCTCAGAAGTAAAGACATTTGTCTATACGCAACTGCATGCTTAGATAGATCGTCATATATAATCAGTGCATGCATGCCATTATCTCTAAAATACTCCCCAATGGTGCATCCTACGTAAGGTGCAATAAATTGAAGAGGAGCGGGGTCAGAAATTGCAGCTGAAACAACTACGGTATATTCCAACGCTCCAGCTTCTTCTAGCTGCTTTACTATCCTTGCGATAGTTGACTGTTTTTGACCAATCGCAACATAAATACAGTATATTTTATCGCTCTCATTAGCATTATCGTGAGCATATTTTTGGTTAATAATTGTGTCTATTGCTATTGATGTTTTTCCGGTTTGTCTATCTCCGATAATTAATTCTCTCTGGCCTCTACCTATTGGAATCAAAGAATCTATAGCTTTGATACCAGTTTGCACTGGCTCATGAACACTTTTACGAGCAATAATACCGGGAGCCTTAAATTCTACAAATCTCTTATGATCTGTTTTGATATCGCCTTTTCCATCAATAGGATCTCCAAGACTATCTACAACCCTCCCTAAATACTCTTTTCCAACAGGAATTTGCAGGACTTCTTTAGTCCTTTTTACAACATCCCCTTGTCTGATTTGTCTGTCATCTCCCATGATCACAGCACCAACAGAATCCGTATTTAGATTTAGCACCAACCCCTTAACCCCCGAATCAAAGATAATAATTTCTCCAATTCTTACGTTTTCAAGACCAAAAATATCTGCGGTACCATCTCCTACAGCAAGTACCTCTCCTACTTCATCTAGATCAGCTCTAAAATCAAGATTATTTATTTCTTTTTGTATTATTTGAGTTATTTCTTTTGGGTCAAATTTCATTATATCTCCTGAAATACATAATTATTGAATTTTCAAATTAGCAAACTGTTCGAAAGTCTTCTGCAAAGAAGCATCTAGCATTTTTCCATCAAAAAAGGCTTTAAAGCCCGCAACTATTTTTTTATCTATTTTAATATCTAAAACTGGCTTTATTTGAAATTGGCTATTCAAAGCTTCTTGTGCCATTTGTAATTGCTTATCAGATGGGTGATTTGCAAATAAAATTTTTGTCTCTGTTAGGCCTTCTGATGCCATGATATAAGATTTTAGATGTTTGACAATCATTACTAGTAGTTTTGTTTGTCTAATTTTAATCAAAATTATGAATAAGTTTTTTATAATTTTACTATCTAGCTTATTGATTAATGGATCAATTTTTGACATTAGAGATAGTTTTGTGCTATGTGATAGAATAGGGGATGAAAGCATCCTATCAATATCTCTATTCTGCGCAATTATATCAATATACATATCTATTGAGTCTATAATATATATCACCTCTTTTGTATTTTTTGAGGTTTGAATCAATATATTAGAAAATTTTATTGCTAATTGGTCTATCGCCATTATTTCTACCACCGCCCTCTCTTCTAAAGAGATTAAGTATCATATTCAAGGGATTATAAGTAAATCTGAAGAGATTTCAACAAGTTAATTCAAATAACCCGGTTATTTAAAGGAACAATCTATTCAGAAGTATAACGGTGTCCTAAAAATTCTTTATTGTATTGAGCATTTCTGGGCAATGGTAGTGATAAATTTTTGATAAAAATCATCAAATCCATCTTCATTATTATCAAGCAATATAGCATCTTTTGGTATTTTAAGAGGGGATTCTGCTCTATTTTCATCTCTTTGATCCCTATTAATTATTTTTTGCTTTATTTCCTCTTCGCTCAAGAGTTTACCGCAATATTTATTTTGATCATTCCTTCTTTTTGCCCTCACTTCAACAGAGGCGCTGAGGTATATTTTTACATCTGCATTTGGGGCTATTACTGTTCCTATATCCCTACCTTCCATTATCACTCTATCATGCATATTGATAATATATCTCAAGTAATTGCTAATTATATCACGCACCTCTTTTATTTCTGAAATTTTGGATGCAACTTCTGCTATGGTTTCAGTATAAATGATTTTATCCTCAATTTTATCTAAAATATCTAAATCATTATTTATTAAAGTTATTGTTTCTTCTAAATTTTCTTTTTGTTCTAAAAAGATGAAAGCTAGCTTTCTGTAATAAATTCCTGATTCGCAATAATACAGCTTAAATTCCTCTGCAAGCCTCTTGCATAAACTTCCCTTACCAGTTCCGGCCTTGCCGTCAACAGAAATTTTTAATTTACTTATTTTATCGAGAAAAATATTAGTTCTCATGTAAATGTTGCTCTATGATTATTCTATTGTTCTTAATCCATATATCAAATTTTGAGATCATTTCTACATGCCTCAGTGTAGAAATATAGTGATAGTGGTCAATAAAAGGAAAATTTGCATTAAATGCAATTTTTTTGCTTAAAGATGAGTTTTTAATTAAAAATTTTACTACATCAAAATCACAAAATATTGCATCAAGATCCTTCTTTGATAACATTACCAATAAATCACCACAAGATTTTTTTTTTGTAATATTGATATTTCCTGACTTTGTTTTTTTATCCATATCTCTAAGAATAATATCTTTTACAATTCCAAAATTTGATATTTGACTTTTCTTATGTACTGGATATTCAGTGTTAGTAAATATACAATCAAGATTATGCGTTATAGCATCTGAGTATATAATTTTATCATTTATTTTATAAGGCAGGCTCCATGAAGGACTATCTGGAAACTTAAAATCGATTTTTTCTTCGTGTAGATCTTGATATAATGATTCTCTATCTCCAATCTTGTACTTAAATTTTATTTTTTGTGATTTAGCGAACATATCGAGTATTTTTCTGGTTCTGCCTTTAAAATCACCATTTTGCTCGTAATAAAATGGATATCTTTGTTCGTATTCTACTCCTATTAAATATTCTTTCTTATTTCCAATAGAAGTAAGTGGATATATTAAAAGTAATGATAGAATTATTTTATTCATAGCTAATTTTGAGTACATCCAAACTTTCTCTTAATTTCTGAATAGATTCATCTAATGCTATTAGATCGTTTGTTTTAAATGCAACATTAGTGTAGTAATTATTATCTTTTTTAAACGGGTAACTTCCTATATCAACATTAGGGTAATTATTTTGTACATCTTCTAATAAAGAAGCAATTATACTTTCTGAAGAGTTGACGATACAATGCTTTAGAAGAATTGGAGTTAGGCTTTTAATATTGCTTTCAACGCAAGTAAACATATCTTGTACAATAGCAGGAATCCCTGCCATTACAAAAACGTTTTCTATAAAAAATCCCGGCGCTTTTGTTATACTATTTGAGATTAAACTAGAATTCTCTGGTAGAATAGACATTTTTTCTCTAGCGGAGTTCATGGTCTCTCCTCTTTCTTCATAAAATTTGCTTATCTCGTGATATATATCATCGTTGCGTACTAAATTTACACCAAAAGCTTTTGCTACTGAGCTTGTGGTTATATCATCATGGGTTGGACCTATGCCTCCAGTACTAAAGAGATAGCTATATTTTTTCCGCAAATAATTTACATTTTCTATTATTTCTTGCTCTATATCAGGTATAATCCTCACTTCTTTTAGCGATATTCCTTTAATCAGAAGCTTTTGCGCAATATATCTTACGTTTTGATCCTGTATCATTCCAGATAAAATCTCATTACCTATTACTAAAATTGCAGCTGTTAAGGTATTTTGTGATTCTGATTTATTATTATTCATCATAATTTTCTTGCAAATTATTCAAATGGCTTAATAACAACCATAATTACCGCTATAATCATCAAGATTGTTGGAATTTCATTAACTACTCTAAAAAATGTAGCACCTTTGTTATTAGCGTCTCTGGCGAAGTCTTTTCTCCATCTAGCAAGCAATCCATGAAAAACTGCAAGGAAGGTTACGCATAGCATTTTTATATGAAACCAAGGTCCCATTGCAGAAATTCCATATATATAAACAAGTAGAAGTCCAAACACAAAAGTAGCGATCATAGCAGGATTCATTATGTATCTTAATAGCCTTAATTCCATTAGCTTAAATAGCTTAGAAGCCTCCGAATCATGATGCACTCCGGCATGATATACATATATTCTTGGCAAATAAAGTAATCCTGCCATCCATGCAATTACTGAAATTATATGAAGTGCTTTAAACCATTCATAATATTCTGACATTATCATTCCTTACATAAACAATTTACAAACTTATCTTGACACTTCTGAGTACAAAATCCAAGTGTCTTTTTATCACCTAAAATAGCCTCGCCAACATATCTAGCAAGAGATTTTATAAATATTTCATTATCTCCTAATGCTTTTACTCTATGATATTTTACTCCGTATTTTTCAGCTATAGACTTATATTCAATATCAAGTTCTACTAGGGTTTCTATATGCTCTGATACAAATGCGATAGGTACAACTAGTATATTCATTCCTTCTTTTGCTGCTACTTCAACTTCTTCTTCTGTACTTGGCGAAAGCCACTCTATAGGCCCAACCTTACTCTGATAACACAAAATTGTTTGATGATCTATATTTTTTAGCTCTTTTTTTATGGCATTATATGTCATATTGATCTGCCATTCATATGGATCACCTTGTTTCACAAATTTCTTCGGAATACTATGAGCTGAAAATAATATTCTTATTGCTCCATTACCCTCTAATGGTTTCAAAGCTTCTTTTATAAGCTCGACATGAGATAAAATAAATCCTTCATCATTAAAATAACAACCTATTTTTCTAACATCTTTACCAGGATAAGTATTTTGTAACTCATTATCAAAATCCTCAAAAGATGATAAGGTTGTAGAACTTGAAGCTTGAGGGTACAGAGGAAGATATACTATCTTATCTGGTTCATATTTCTTTATTCGTTCCACTACCTCATAGGAAAATGGATGCCAATATCTCATGGAAATAAAAATTTCAAAATATTGTATACCTATTTTTCTTAACTCTTGTTCAAGTGCTTTACTTTGTTTTTGTGTCTCTTGGAGTAAAGGAGATTTACCTCCCATTAAACTATAATTTTCCTTTGCAAGTTTTACTCTTGTACATGAGATAAATAAGGCTATAAGCTTTCTGATAAAGTAAGGAGCTCTGATAATCCATTTATCTGAAAATAAATTATATAAAAAAGGTCTTACACTATTTAATCCATCAGGACCCCCTAGATTAAATAATATTATTGCTATTTTTTCTTTTCCATGTTCAGACAAAATCTACCAAGAGTGAGACGTTTTCTATTTTTGTTTCTTTGTTAATTCCATGCCCTAGATTAAAGATGAAATTTGTA
Source organism: uncultured Rickettsiaceae bacterium (assembly GCA_964351245.1). GTDB lineage: Bacteria > Pseudomonadota > Alphaproteobacteria > Rickettsiales > Rickettsiaceae > JANRKH01. Next base: position 14,823 of record CAYGNF010000019.1, read on the forward strand.
CTTCCAAGCTCAGACATTATAGCATCAATTTTTCTTTCAATAATATCCTTACCAGTTAATAAAACCATAGGATCTAAATTACCCTGTACTACAATCTTTTGCTGCAATTTCTTTGCATAAGATAAGGGTACGCAATAATCAAGGCTTACCGCATCCACATTCACATTGTTAATATATTCCTCATATAATATTCCAGAACCCTTAGGAAAGCCTATAATAGGAATATTTGGGTATAATTTTTTTACCTCAGTTACTATTTTGCGATTTGGTTCTATAACAAATCTTCTATATTCTTCTTCGGTTAAAATTCCAGCCCAGGAATCGAAAATTTGCAATAAATCAGCTCCTGCATCTATTTGTGCTATCAAATATATTACCGTTTGATCTATCAAGATATTAATCAAAGAAGTAAGTAATGTTGTTTTTTCTAAAGATATTGTTCTTAAATAATCAAAATCATGTCTTTTATTAGATAACATGTAGGTTGCGACCGTCCATGGAGATCCAGCAAATCCTATAAGAGCTTTAGTAGAATCTAGTTTACTTTTTACCTTAGATATAGCCTCGCATACTTTTTGCATTTTATCAGAAAATTGTAGCGTTGAGACTTTTAGCTTCTTTAATTCACTCTCGTCTTTAATAATATCAAGTTGGGGTCCAACACCTTCTATAAAATCTACATTTAATCCTAAAATATCCGGCACCACCAATATATCAGAAAAAATTATTGCGGCATCAAAATCAAATCTTGCGATAGGTTGAATAGTAACATCTGTAGCAAAAGTAGGATTGTAGCATAAATTTAAAAAAGATCCTGCTTTTTTTCTAATATCTCTATATTCAGGTAAATATCTACCGGCTTGCCTCATTAACCAGATTGGAGTTTCTACTCTCTCTTTTTTCTGCAATACATCTAATAATAATTTCATATATATTATATTTTATTGTTGTAGGAGGTATGTTTTATGTGAATAAAATTTTATCCACATAAAAATTCACATTTCTTATTCTTGGTATCTTTGAATATATCTAGGTAATAAGAAATTATACACAAAAGATACTATGTCAATTAAAAGAAATACTCATGTGTATAATCTTGATGATGGAAAGAAGCGCTAATGTGGACTACTTGCAGTAAAAAAATTATAAACATACTTATCCACAGAGTTATTTATATCAAAAATCACTAAATTATTATACTAAAATATAGGGTTACAAGAGATATTATGCACATTGAATTTATGCAAATCTTTTAGTGGTGAGTATGAATAGAAGAATAATTATCTGTAGATATTATTATTTGATTCAAGTTCTCTTAACTTAGATATTCTAAGAAATCTTGAGAAGGCGAATATACTAGAATACACAAAACCCTCGAAACCAAATACAAAATACCTTCTTATAAAAAATGTTTTGAATAACAATATAGGGAATTCTGATATCATTCTTAATGATGAAATTTTTCTACTATTTTGATATAAGTTATTAGCTTGTTCAGATGAGTAAATATTAGATTTATCCACAAGGCTTGCAATAGAAACGCAAGACTTATTATAGGCTTTATTTATAAAATTATATATATCTTTTGTGTCTAGATATCTATCTAATGCACAATCTTCATGCATTTTTGAAGATGTATTTTTTGAAAAACTTACGTAATTTTTATTATAAAATCTTAGATGTTTATTTTCCGGAGCAAGAAATCTTGGTTTTTTATCTTGATTAGATAGAGCAACAAAATTAATTCTATATGCTTTATATTTAAATATCATGTTAGATTTACATAACATTGTAATTTCTTTTTCTAGATCTTTTGTGATTTCTTCATGGGATTCGATGTTTAAAATCCAGTCATATTTACATAAAGATTCACCATAGATTTTTTGTTGAATACGATTTCCTTCATATTGTACTAGATTTGCACCAAGACTTAGAGCAATAGAGGCAGTTTTATCAGTGCTACCGGCATCTATAATTATTATCTCGTTTGAGATATTACATATACTTTTTATAGTGGATTCTATAGTTTTTTCTGCATTTTTAGTAATTATAAAGCAGGAAATTTTAGTCATGTATTATCATATTAATTCATTATATACATCTATGGTTTTACTCTGCATTTTCTTTAGAGAAAAATGTTGTTCCACACTTTTTCTTGCTAGATCTGTCATTTGCTTTTCTTTGTTTGATCCAATAATACTTAAAGCATAACGTATTTTGTCTGCCATATCATCAGAATCATTTGCTTTAACATGCAAGCCATTTGTTTCATTTTCTACAGTTTCTGCAGCGCCTCCGATATTGGTCGCTATTACGAGTTTTTCCATACTTTGGGCTTCTACTATAGATCTACCAAATGCTTCTGGTTCTATTGAAGCAGAGATCACAATGTTTGCCGCATTATATAGAAGCATCATATTTGTTTCCTGTCCGAATATCTTCACTTTACTTTGTAGCTTATGGTGTATTATGAGATTATTTAATCTTTTAACATATTCAGGATGCTTAGATAAATCGCCAGCTAATATACAAAAAAAGTCTAGATCTTTTATTTTTGCAAGAGATTCAATTAAAATATGCTGACCCTTCCAGCTTGTCATCCTTGAGGGCATGATTATAATAGGACATGATAATATCGGATTATATTTATCAATAAATTTATTTTTTAGATCTTCGTTAAAAGGATTGGGGCTAAAATATTCAAGGTCTACACCCCTATGAATAACTCTAATTTTATCTTCCTTGATATTGTAATTTTCCAGAATATGTCTTTTTACAAAATCAGATACTGCAATTACTCTATCTCCCAAAGTCATCACGCTATTATAGTATTTCTTTATAGAAGACTTTAGGCTATATATACCATGAAATGTAGTAACAAAAGGAATATCATGCTTTTTACATGCGTAGTAAGCGCTCCAAGCAGGAGCCCTAGATCTTGCATGAGCTAAGTTTATATCGTGTTCTTTGATTAAATTTTGTAAAAAATATATATTCTTATATATTTTTATAGGACTTTTGCTAGATACATCATGCTTTACTAATGTTGCACCAAATTTATTAATGTTTGCGCATAATGCACCACCACTTGTTAGCACAAAAGGAGTGTCTCCGTGTTCATGTATAGCCTTAGCTATATCAATAGTACCCCTTTCTACTCCTCCGCAATTTAATGAAGGAACTATTTGCAAAATATTACGCTTGCGTTTATCTAGTTCTTTTGGCAAAATGTACCACCAATTATGTTTACACAAATTCTAATGAGAGTATTTCAGCTAAATAATAGCGATTCTATTTGTTATACGCAACAATATTTTGATAGTGAGGCTATTACAATTTTATATGCACATGGCCTAATGTCTGATATGAGCGGCGTAAAAGCAAGAGCCATTGAGGAATATGCGATAAGCAGAAAAATAAACTATGTGGCTTTTGACAACTTAGGACACGGAATGTCTTCTGGAGAATATAATGAATGTAATATCTCTACTTGGCTTAATACTTTAGTTGAGATAATTAAAGGATTAAAACTCAGTAATTGTATTTTGGTTGGGTCTAGTATGGGTGGGTGGATCTCATTATTAGCATCTCAATTGAATATACCTCAAATATCTGCTCTTATTTTAATCGCCCCCGCTCCTGATTTTACTCAAAAAATATGGAATGCATTATCCGAAAAACAAAGAGAAGCAATGCAAAAAGGACATATTCTTAATATAAATGAAAGTTTGCCGATCACTTACCAACTTCTTGAAGATGGCAAAAAGCACATCATACTATCTAGAGATAAGATAGAAATTAATGTTCCAGTTATAATAATACATGGCATGAAGGATGATCAAGTAGAATATGATGTTTCTCTTAAGTTAAACGCATTAATAGAATCCCCCTTTTTATGCACTAAGATTGTAAAAAATTCTACTCATAGAATGGGAAGTCCAGAAGATATAAAATTGCTTATTAACTCTATAGATGAAATTCAGGAGGTGATGCTGAGAAGATAGTCGATCTTATAATCAGCTTTGTCGATCTAATTTTGTAATATGGTGATTAATCGCATAAATATGCTCGAAGACAAATTCGTTCAAGCTCTAGTTATTATCTATGTGATAAGGTCTATTTTTAGAATAATGAGATTACTTTTTAATATCTCATAAATATTGCAAAAACAAAAAAATCATATATCGTCTTCCATAATAATCAAAATATAAAACCATGAAATATATAATATCACTGATCTTATCATTATGTGTTCAAATATGTAGCGCTTACGGTCATAAAGATTGCGAACATAAAGATTGCGAGCATCATCATAATAAAGAAGCATCACCCCAATCCATGAAAAATGATATACAATATGGACCAGATCATGAAACCTCAGAAGGAGTTGTATTTTCTCTGCCTTGGGTAAGAACCCCTTCTACAAAATCAAAAAATACAGCTGCATATTTTAAAATCGAAAACCAGAATTCATATGATATTGCTATCAAGAACATTAGTTCAGATGAAGACATAGCAGAAAGGATAGAGGTGCATGGATATAAAACCGATACGGGAGAGGTAAAAAAAATGTACAAACTTGAATCCATACTAGTTCCTGGAAATACTGCAATTGAATTTGCTCCAGGCGGATTTCATATTATGCTCATGGGTCTTAAAAAGGAAATAAAGAAAGGATCAGAAATAACGCTAAAAGTATCAATGACTCCCTCTAGCAAACTAGAGACTCTCTCAAATTCTGAATCTAAGGAATTTAACATAACATTCAAAGCAAATTAAGATAATGAACATAGATAAAGATAAAGCACTTAGCGCCGCACTCATTCAGATAGAAAAAGCATTTGGCAAAGGTTCTGTAATGAAATTGGGGCAAAGGCAGGCTGTTGATATAGAGGCTGTATCTACAGGCTCATTGGGTCTTGATATTGCTCTTGGTATAGGAGGCCTGCCGAAGGGGCGAATTATAGAAATTTTTGGCCCAGAGAGCTCTGGTAAAACTACACTTACACTACACGCGATTGCAGAATGTCAAAAAAAGAAAGGCACATGTGCCTTCATCGATGCAGAGCACGCACTAGATCCTGCCTATGCAAAAAAATTAGGAGTCAATATAGACGATCTTATTATCTCTCAGCCTGATACAGGAGAACAAGCCCTTGAAATAGCCGATACTTTAGTACGCTCTGGAGCCGTTGATTTGCTAGTGGTAGATAGTGTGGCAGCTCTTACTCCAAAAGCCGAAATAGAGGGAGAGATGGGTGATTCTCATATGGGTCTTCAGGCAAGATTAATGAGCCAAGCGCTACGGAAGCTTACTGCTTCGATATCCAGAACAAATACCATTATAATTTTTATAAATCAAATAAGGATGAAGATTGGCGTGATGTTCGGTAGTCCTGAAACTACAACAGGAGGCAATGCATTAAAATTTTATGCATCCGTGAGGCTTGATATTAGAAGAACTGGCTCCATTAAAGAAAAAGAAGAGATGGTGGGTAATCAAACTAAAGTTAAAGTCGTAAAAAATAAAGTATCTCCTCCATTTAAGACTGTTGATTTTGATATTATGTATGGTTCTGGTATTTCCAAAGAGGGTGAAATAATAGATTTAGGAACAAAGTTTGAAATAGTCGAAAAGTCAGGCTCTTGGTTCTCCTACAACGAGACAAGACTTGGTCAGGGCAGAGAAAATGCAAAGCAGTTTCTTAAAGATAATAAGGAGATATCCAATACTATAGAAAGTAAAATAAGGTCTTTGGCAAGCTCAAGCGTGGTAACAGAACAAGAAAATACAAATATGGAAGAAATGGATGTTTAGGCTTGATGGAAAAAAAGCTGTAATTACAGGAGCTTCTGGAGGAATAGGGGGGGCTTGTGCTCAAGTTTTTGCATCGCTCGGTGCAGATCTTGTAATTTCAGGTACTAATATTGAAAAACTAGAATCCTTAATGGCTGATATTGCTTTGAGATATCCAGAAGCTAAAACAGAAATAAAAATTTGCAATTTAGAAGATAGCAATTCAACAAAAAAACTCGTGGATGAGCTGGAAGTCATAGATATTTTAGTATGTAATGCAGGCATTACAAAAGATCGGCTTGCAATTAGAATGTCTGATGAAGATTTTGACTCGGTGATAAATATCAATTTAAAATCAAGCTTTATACTTAATAGATCGGCGATCAAAAAAATGATTTCTGCAAGATACGGAAGGATTGTAAACATTGCTTCAGTAGTAGGAGTTTCTGGTAACCCAGGTCAAGCTAATTACTGCGCTTCTAAAGCAGGTATAATAGGAATGAGTAAGTCTCTTGCTCAGGAGGTTGCATCTCGTAACGTCACAATAAATTGTATTGCACCGGGCTTTATTGAAACTAACATGACAGCAAAATTAAATGAGGCTCAAATTAAGGCAGTGACCTCAAGAATTCCAAGCGGAAATTTAGGCGCGGCTCATGATGTTGCAAGTGCAGCTGCGTTTCTTTCTTCTACTGAAGCTAAATATATCACTGGGCAAACAATTCATGTAAATGGAGGAATGTACATGGTTTAAGAGAGGCCATGTGTTTTTTGCTGGCATAAATAATAAAATTGTGCTAGAAGATAAGGCTCTTAGTAATGAAGAATCAGGAGTTATTTTAATTTCTAAATTAGTTAGAGAAGTAGGTTGATTCTTTTATATCTAGACTAGAATAGGTAGGTATAACATAGCATCTGATAAGTGTATAAATTTAGATTATGCATATATCTTGCTGATATAATATAAAAAATGAGGGAAAAATGGATGAAGTAGAATCTAAAGTTATTGAGATAGTCGCAAAGACATTGCAGGTAGATAAGAGTAAGGTCACTACACAATCTCGCATTGTTGAAGATCTTGGGGCAGATAGCTTGTTACAAGTAGAAATAGTCATGGAAATAGATGCGGCTTTTAGTATTGATACGAATGACGAAGAATCATCTAAAATCTCAACCATAGCTGATGCTGTTACTTTAGTAAAACAAAAGGTCGCGGCATTAAAATAGAAGAATACCTATTTATTAATAATAGACTCTCCTAAAGTTTGTAAAACTACATAATTTAAATTACGCTACTTTGTAATTTACGCTATATAATATCTGTGTCAATATGACTAGTCTACCTTTCCTTGGGGTCAATGATAGTCTACTTGTATAATGCCAAATCCGGTAATCTAAAATAGGATTTGGTATAAGGCGGAAGTTTGATACCAAACAAATCCTCACTACTTCTTTAATTGTCCTAAGCGGGCGCTCCACACAAATCTCTCTTGTTTATAG
>CAYGNF010000020.1:0-16919 GCA_964351245.1 uncultured Rickettsiaceae bacterium
GGGGGGTACTCGGGTTGTGTGCTAGAGGCGGGGCATAAGTACTGGCTTAGCGGCCCTTATCTTTTAAAAAAGTGCGGAAGGTTGTATAAGTTCAGAGAGATAATTATGCTTGATTTTAGATAGTAAAAAGAGTATTTTTAATCGGCGTCGGAGAAAATTTTAATGTTCGTTAGTCAAAATAACTAAAAGAATGTTTTATCGCATCCAAAAATAATAAACTTATAAAAAACGGCTATAAAGAAATGAACGAAGATTTTAGAGATATTGGTTTCCGGATTTTAAAAATTAATGAAGATAGTAACTATTATACAGTTCGTGCATCAGCATTAACTAATGGACAAAAAAGTGAATTTTGCTTTAAATTCAAAAAAACACTAGTACCTGCAATGTATATAATTAAGGACGAAAAAGGTTTTTTTAAAAAACATATTAAAAACGAAGAGTTTAGTTGGGATTCCCATGGTTCATCCATTGAGCTTGATGATACTGATGGAAAAAGATTTGTTAATCTATTATTGAAATATTATGGATTAAAAGAAGTAGATGTTGTAAAGAAAAACATTATTTTTGATACAGCTTTATTATTTGGCGATTTAGATAAAATGCCAGTTAAAGATTTTCATCGAGATGGTTTGGACTATTCTGTGATTACTTCTTCGAATCAATTGATGGATGTATTTACTGAGGGAAAAGATATTCCAAATATAATCAAATTAAAACTCGAAAATGTAATTCAAAATAATCCTCTAATCAGAGTGCAATTTTTTGTAGTCATAGATCTTGATAAAAACTACCTTTATTTTTTAGAAAAGGACGCAGAATTTAGAAATAATTTTCACTTAATGTTTAAAAAGTAAACACTATTCTCCCATCAATAATTTTATAAGCATGATCGACATCTATAGTGTTTAAAAAATCTTCTTCGTGATAAACAATAATTAATCATTGCACCATGTAACATTCGCCCTAAGCTGAAATATACCTAAGATAAACCAACTAAATCTAGTGCCTAAAAACACTCTTGATTTGGTGACGGAGCACTTTTGCTTATGGTATTGAGATATAGGATTGAGGCTCCTTACTTAGAGCGGCATACAAATTAAGTGACTATAATAATTCATATATTGATCTATATTTATCTTATTACTTTTCTTTAAATGCCTTAAATATCGAATCTGTAACTGGATCTAATAAATATCTAACAAGGGTCCTAGTGCCCGTTACTATATTCACTTCTACCTGCATTCCTGGCCTTAGAACTAACTTATTCTTTTTAGCTATTTTATTAAAATCGTCCATATCAATATCTATTTTAGCTATATATGCCGGCTCTTGCATTTGGGATTGATTTTTATCCTGGACTACATCTGGAGAAAGAGATACTACTGTTCCTTTAAATACCGGAGTAGTTCTTGATTTGAAAGCGCTAAAACGTATTTTTGCTTTCAATCCCACATGGACAGATGCTATATCCTTACTTGCGATTCTTGCCTCAACAATAAGTTTGTCATTTGCGGGCAAAATTTCAGCCATATGAGCTCCTGGTCCAAACACCCCTCCTATCGTTGTTGCATGCATTTCTATTACAGTACCATCTACTGGTGATCTTAATATAATTTTATCAAAACCATCCTTTGCTGCACTATACCTCTCTAAAGCTTCGTTTTTTGATACATGAGTTTTACTTAAGTCTTCTAAGATACGAGCTAAATATTCACTTTTAACTCTAAGAATTTCAGCCTCATCTCCTGTCAGAGATTCATGAATTCTTGCTATTTCTGAGTCCAGAGTCAGTAGAGCGCTATAACTTTCTGCATCTTTTGCCTCCATCTCTAGTAATTTAGCTTTTTGGAGATATCCTTTCTTGTATAGATCTTGGAATGATTTTAACATCTCCTTATTCACTGCGTTGTTTTTCAATGAAGATGTTCGTCTTGCTATTAGTCCTTCAAGCTGCTTTTCTAATTGTACATGTTTTTGCGTAAGAGCCTCTATGGTTTTATTATAAACCTCCTTTCGTGATTTAAATAATAATTCCTGACCCTTGATTAATGTAGCTACTTGTATATCATTTTTCCTATCAAGCAGAAAATCATCAAAGGTAATTTCATCCAAATTATCTCTTTCTGCAATTAATCTAGCTTCTGTGGCAAGGGATGTTTGATAAGAATTAAGCGCCATTTCATAGTTAGCCTTAGACTGCACTTCATCAAGGGCTACAATTTTCTCTCCGGACCTTACCTGATCTCCTAAAGATACGTAAATCTCCTTTATAACCCCTCCCTGAATATGTTGGACGATCTTTCTTTTTGAGCTAGGTATGATATACCCTACAGCTCTTTCTGCGCTATCAAGTGGAGCTATTAATGCCCATCCTCCTCCTATAATTACAAAAATAACAATGACATAAGTGCCAAATATAATAGGGCCCCTGGCAGTACTCATAACATCGTCTTTATCTAACTCTTGCTTGTTAATAACGTATTTGATAAACCAATCCAATTGTATTACGCACTCACGAGTCAATCGCATAAGATTATCTATGAATTTTTGTAAATATTTCAGGTACTTAGTATATAGGCTTTGGCCTTTAGTATCAGATGTAAGTGGATGAGCGTGCTCTCTAGTAAGTTTATCTTTTTGAGTATGTGATGTATTTAAAGAATTTTGATCTGGTGAGATATTCATGCTTACTGTCCTCTTCCGGTCTTATCTAAATTAGTCGTTTCATTGCTTTTTAGCATAATTTTTTCTATCACATCTTTTTTGGGGCCAAAAGATGCAACCATACCATCTTGTATAACCAAAATTTTATCCACTACTGATAAAACAGATGGCCTATGAGATATTACTATAACAGATATTCCTCTGTTTTTTGCATCAATCAGAGCCTTAGATAATGCTTTTTCTCCCGCTTCATCAAGATTTGCGTTTGGTTCATCTAGTACTACAAGCTTTGGGTTTCCATAAAACGCCCTCGCGAGCCCTATTCTCTGCCTTTGCCCACCAGAGAGATTGTAGCCGGCCACTCCTATGTCAGAGTCATATCCGTTCGATAATTTTAAAATTAGATCATGAGCTCCTGATAGCTTTGCGGCTTCTTCAACCTTTGCTTCATCAATCTCCGGAGCCATCCTAGCTATGTTTTGTTTTATTGTACCAGAAAACAGCTCTATTCCTTGGGGTAAATATCCTATATGGTTACCAAAATCTCCTCGGTTCCATTTATATACATCTCCTCCATCTAATCTTACGCTACCTGTATTTGAAGGCCAAACCCCTGTGATTATTTTAGCTAATGTAGATTTTCCTGCGGCAGAAGGTCCTATGACCGCAAGTATATCTCCTGCATCAATATTGAATGAAACATTTTTGATGATGAATTTGAGTTCTGGTGTTTTCTGAAGTGGGTTTTGTGGTTTTAACGCCGGATGAGCATAAGATATTCCTTGGACTTCTAGGTTACCTTTTACATCACTAATTCCCATTCCGGTATTTCTAACTCTCACTGTCTCAAAAGTATCGGTAATTCGTTTGTAGGATTTCATAGCATTGCTAATAGTTTTCCACAATTCTATAGAATTATCAAATGGCGCAAGCGCTTTACCCACCATTATAGAACTCATAATCATTGATCCAGTAGTCATGTCTTTACCGCTACTTGATAGTACAACATATGCTCCTATACCAGTGACAGCCATTTGCATAATATTTCTTAAAAATCTTGCAAAATTGGCTATAGCGCCATTTCTATAACTTGCCTCAGACTGCTTCTGAAGAGCTTTAGTATTATATATTTTCCAGTTTTGGACTACATTATCCATCATCCCCATAGCTTCAACAGCCTCGGAGTTTCTACCAGCTACTTCAGCGTGATTTAAACTAACGATAGAGTATTCGTTTGCCTCTCCGAGAGTTTTATTAGTTGCTACCGCATTCAGAAATGCTAAAAAGACTATTAATATACCACCAAACAATGTTAGATATCCTATATATGGATGTATCAAAAATATGACTATTATATATGCTATACTCCATGGTGCATCAAGTATAGTATTTAATCCTGTGCTAGTGAGGAATGTTTTCACGATTTGAAAATCCCTCTGTAACTGACTTGCGCCACTTCCTTGCTTCATAGCAGATGCTGCGATTGAATATGAAAGTAATGTGGGAGATAAATTATTATCAAGCCACTCCCCTATTCTTATCATCGTGTAAGACCTTGCTATTTGAAGCATACCATACACAAAATAAATCATTCCAATTACAAGTGATAACATTAAAAGTGTATTATAGTTACCGCTACCAATCACTCTATCCAAAACTTGCAAAGAGTAAAGTGGCGTAATTAACATTAAAATATTAATTACAAATGCAAATGCAAAGATAACTTTAAACGCAGTATAACAATCTTGTAATGCTTTCTGCAGTGGGTTGAGGGACTTTATTTTAAGATTTTTAGTATCTACGCTCATACTTTATCTATTTATTAAAATTATTAATTAACAATATTGAGATTATATAATATTTAATATATCATTATTAAATATTAATATATATAAAACTTTATTTTTGTCCAGCACTTTTTCCATTAAGTGTCAAGATTGCACTATACATCTCTGAGTAAGAAAGTAATGAAGGCATTACTATTCCGGTTTTATTGTTAGAGCCGTACAAAATAGTAAAAGGGATTCCCGGAGCATTATTATCTTCTAGGAACATCTCGGCTTCTTCATTAAATGCAGTAATATCAGCCTCTAACAACCTTACCCTATAATGCTTAAAGAGTTTCTGTGTTTCTAGTTTATTCAATACCATGATTTTATTTATTTGACAAGTCATACACCACCTTGCAGTTGCGTATACTAATATTATTTCATCCTGCTTTAAATATTGATTTAATTTTGCATAAGAAAAATCCTCAAAATATGATGATGTATTTGCGACTTCTGTTTTAGTGAATTTATTACACAGACTAGGTGCACAAAGAGATACTATAGTGAGTATCAGCAATGCTCGGTACGAATATTTATATTGTTTTTCATATAAAATAAATATTACCAATATTATACTCAAAATGAACAAACTGCATAGTAAGCCAACTTGCGCTACAAGAATCGTTGATAACCATAAAATAGTAGTTAGTAATAATAATATAAATAATATTTTTACCTTACTTTGCCATGCTCCAGATTTCGGCATTAAATTTATTGCATCAGGCCATATAATCAAAATCATATAAGGGAAAGAGAACCCAAAACCTGCAGATAAAAATATCATCAGGATTATTGTAAGAGGTTGATTAAGTGCGAAAGTGACACTTGAGGCTAAAAATGGACCCGTGCAAGGTGTTGCAAGAATAGTGGATCCAAGTGTAATAAAAGCACTATTAATATACTTATTGCTACTTTTATACTTACTCAGAAAATCGCTTGTAGGACCTATATTCACTTTATTCCTTAAAGCGCAGATCATTAATGTAATGAATATGATAGCAAGAATAATCACTACAGGAATTTGTAATATCGTACCAAAGCCAAAAAACTTTCCAGATTGCTTTGCAAGTGCTGTGATGCAACCAATTATCAAAAAATATGTAATAATAACACAAATTGATATTAGTGCTTCTGCCCTCCTTTCATTATATGATTTATAATGCACTAGACCGTACATCTTAATAGCCAATACAGGTAAAACGCATGGCATAAAGTTTAATATAAATCCACCTAAAAATGCCAATAAAAAAACATGCATATAAATATCGCGCATCTTCCATGATGGATTTATTGTAACTGCCTTATCAAAATAAAAAGACTTGATATTATTTGTATAATTATTAAAAAACTCTATATTACCATCTTCAAATTTGGATATATCAAAAAAATATTTTGTAGGATTATTTTCCATGATCCGGTCTGGAGTGTATATGTTATAGCCTTGTTTTGCTATTAGTTGTAGCCCTTTTGTAGATGTAGATATAACAACATTACCGGAGTCATAAAAAATATTCTCAATATTCTCTTGCTGATTTGTTGCATTGAAGTAATAATCTCCTATGAAGATAGAATCACTAAATGTTCTTTGAGCGCATACTTGATTGCTACACGATAAATACGATAAAACAATCTTGCATTTTGAGTTAATGTCCTTATTTACTGGCTTAATGTAAAGAGGAATAGTAATTTTTTTTGAATAATACGCTATATTTCCATTTGTAGTGTTTTTTACTTCCGGCCAAGGCCAATCAATATCATAGCTCTGTATGTTTGTTTGATCTTCGAGAGTAATAATAGTAGGAAGACCGACTGAGCTTTGTTGATGCCAATATATATATGTACTTGGCTCAAGTTGCATCTCTATCAAAACTTTGTTTTTATCATTTGTGATATTGATTATATCGCTAGCATAGGACAAATAGCTCAGACCAACTAATTGCCATAGGCATAATATTAAGCCTAATATACGCAAGAAAGCTTGAAAAAACATATTTAGCATCCTATAATATAACCAAAAGAGGTTATGTAACATGAATAAAAATTACAAAAGAGATTCGCTAAGTAGTCTAACAGGTAAGATGCTTGTTGCAAACCCTTACTGCTCTTTTGGAGATATATTTGATAAAAGTGTTATATACATAGCATCCCATTCACAGGATGGCGCAGTAGGAATGATAGTAAATAAATTTATTAGTAGGCTTGGAATAAAAAAACTATACAGAATCTCAGATGAAGAAATTATAGTAGACCAGGATGTTGAAAAAAATATTTTTATCGGAGGGCCAGTTGAGCCCGAAAGAAGCTTTGTACTTCATTCTGCAGATTATATTAAAAATGCAATTTTTACAGAAAATCCTGATGTCGCAGTAAGTTCAAATTTAAGTGTAATAAAAGATATACTAAAAGGCAGTGGCCCTAATCAATCTAGCATAATTCTAGGATATACAGGCTGGGGAGAAAATCAACTAGAACAAGAAATAGAAAATAATTACTGGCTGATTTTAGATGCAGATCAAAGAATCATCTTCGAGGAAGATAATTCTTATAAATGGAAAAGCGCTATAGAAAAATTTGGCATAGATCCCTGCTATTTATCATCTGAAATGGGGCATAGTTAACTCCTTGCAATTCATTATGAATTAGTATATAGTGTGGTCGTTATCAATATTTGATCTCGCTAATCAAGCTATTGTGTTATATTAATTATTAATTTGAGCGATATTCTTTAGCGTAAGTTATCGCGCGCAGTATTTAACTATGGAAGCATTATTTCAAAAAATCAAAACAAAACAAAAATTTATACCAACAGTTTTAGAGGATGAATCATTTCAAGATTTTGAATCTCTGATGCTTGAGGCAACCTCTTCAAAAGTGAAAGAAGGGAATGTAGTAAAAGGAATAGTAGTGGGCATAGAAAATGACACAGTGATAGTTGATGTGGGTCTAAAAAATGAAGGTAGAATACCTGTTAGTGAATTTAAGCTAGTTATAGACCAAACATTGCCTATAGTAGGTGATGCTGTGGATATATACGTAGAAAAACTCGAAGGTAGAAATGGTAGAACTATACTGAGTAGAGAGAAGGCTATACGCCAAGAATCTTGGGTAATATTAGAAAGAGCATACGAAAACGCCGAGTTAGTAGATGGCGTGATTTTTGGGAGAGTCAAGGGCGGTTTTACGGTAGATCTATCTGGCGTAGTAGCATTTCTTCCTGGTAGTCAAGTTGATGTACGTCCAATAAAGGATGTAGGTCCAATAATGGATATAGTGCAGCCATTTAAAATACTTAAAATGGATACAAAGTTAGGTAATATCGTAGTTTCAAGAAGGGCGATTTTAGAAGAATCTAGATCTGGAATCAGAGATGAAATGTTAGCGCAAATCAAAGAAGGTATGATACTAGAAGGCTTTGTCAAAAATATCACTGATTATGGTGCATTTATAGACTTAGGTAGTCTCGATGGATTACTTCATGTAACAGATATTTCATGGGCTCGTATTAATCACCCTTCTGAAGTGCTCTCTATGGGCCAAAAAATTCAAGTAATGATTACGAAATTTAACGAAGAGACAAAAAGAATCTCTTTAGGGATGAAGCAATTAGATAGAAATCCTTGGAATGGAGTTAAAGAAGAATTCCCGGTAGGCAAAACTATGTCTGGTAAGGTAACAAATGTAACTGAATACGGAGCCTTCATTGAAATTAAAGATGGTATTGAGGGTCTTGTCCATTCTACTGAAATATCTTGGGTGAAATCTAATCAGCACGCCAAGAAAGCTTTAACGATAGGCCAGGATGTTACCTTTGTAGTGCTAGAAGTAGATGAAGAAAAGCATAGGATTTCTTTGAGTATTAAGCAATGTCAAGATAATCCTTGGCAAGAATTCGCAAATAAACATAATATTGGTGATATTGTTGAATCAGAAATAAGAAACGTTGCAGATTTTGGTTTGTTTGTTGCAATAGGAAATGAAATAGATGGTATGGTGCATGAATCTGATATTTCGTGGAGTTCTAATGAATCTGCGATTAAGAACTTTAAGAAAGGCGATCAGATTAAGTGCAAAATTCTTGCAATTGATGTCTCTAAAGAAAGAGTAGCTCTAGGTATCAAGCAATTATCAGAGCAATCTCCTGATCTCAGTATCGATGTTGCAAAAGGAGATATAGTAACTGCTATAATCAAAGACTCAAATGAAGAGGGTATTTTTGTAGAATTACAAAATAACAGAATTGGATTCATTAAAAAGATAGATTTAGCCACTGATAAAGTAGATCAAAAGCTAGATAGGTTTCATAATGGAGATAAGGTGGATGCAAAAGTTCTTGGGGTGCAGAAAGATGGATTAGTTAACCTATCGATTAAGGCCGTAGAATTATTAGAGCGTAAGAAGACTATTAAAGAATACGGCTCTACTGATAGCGGAGCAAGTCTAGGAGATATATTAGGCGCGGCATTAAATCAACAAAATAAGAAATAATCTGGTAAATTGTACAAATAGTCAGTAGTGATATTGCTATCTATTAGTATAATTTTGTAGCTAATATATACCAAGCCACCAGATTAAATGAAATTTTTGATTAAATTCACCTCTTCCGCGAATCTATACAAATAGATGTGCAAGAGGCGGCCATACTCAAAATCCGATATATTAAAATTGGACTTGGTATTAAGATGAAGCAACAACTTATTTATGCTTTGTGTTGAAAATTAATCAATTATGATACGGGTGTTCTTAATATTAGATTGAGATTTTGAATGAAATATAATATAAATCTTTTATTTCAATATATTGCCTTTGAATAAATGCAAGCATCTAATAATTAGAAACAGAATATGTATGAGTCATGGATATATTAAAGAGTCCATTAACCCTAAAATAAGAAATCCATACTCTTGTGATAAAACGCTTACTTGTATTTATTTGTAAAACCATATTAGTTGTTACTGCATTATCGCTATTTGCCTTAGTATATATAGTATTTTATTACACAAGAGACTTACCAAATTACGAACAATTATCTAAATATCACGCCCCTCTTGCAACTCGTATTTACACCATAGACGGAAAATTAATTGAACAATACGCAAAAGAAAATCGTGTATTTGTATCCATCAAATCTCTTCCTAAATATCTAATAAATGCTTTTATTGCAGCCGAAGATAAACATTTCTACTCTCATCCCGGCATAGATATTTATGGTATCATCAGAGCTACCCTCTCTAATGCTCAGAATATAATGCAGAATAAGCGACTTCAGGGCGCTTCTACTATAACACAGCAAGTAGTAAAGAATTTACTATTATCAAATGAGAGGTCTATAGACCGCAAAGTTAAGGAAGCGGTCTTATCTTACATGATCAGTAAGACTTTTACCAAAGATCAAATCTTAGAGCTTTATTTAAATCAGACTTTTTTTGGGAAAGGTGCTTACGGTATAGGCTCTGCATCTCAGACATATTTTAATAAATCTCCAGAAGAGTTGAGTTTAGAAGAGGCGGCCTTCATTGCGGGATTACCCAAAGCACCCTCAAATTTTGATCCTGGGCGTAACTATAATCGCTCCAAAGAAAGAAGAAATTATGTTATTGATAGAATGCTTGAAGATGGATACATAACTCCAGAAGAAGCAAAAGAAGCTATTGCCTCAGATATTATTACAAAAAATAGAGCTAATACTGATATTGTAAAAGCAGGGCATGTAGCTGAGCTTGTAAGGCAAATAGTTTCGGATATTGTAGGTGAAAATGAATTTTATACCGAAGGGTACACAGTGATCACGACTATAGATAGCAAGTCTCAAAAACATCTTACGGATTCATTTGTCCAAGGTATAAGACAATTTGATCAAAAAAAAGGGTTTCGAAAACCTATAGCAAAGATTAGCACAAATGACTGGCATCAAAATCTCCTGAAAATTCAAGATCAAATTAATATGCGCGAATATAAACTTGCGGTTGTAATATCTATTACAGATCACAATGCCACAATAGGTCTCAAAGATTCATCAACAGGAATAATACCTCTTTCTGAAGCAAAATGGGCTAGAACCAACCTCAAATCTTTCAAAGGATTATTGAATGTTGGAGATGTTGTGGTAGTAGAAAGACTCGCAAAGAATTACGGATTAAGGCAAATACCGATAGTGAATGGCGGGGCTGTATTTGCAGATCCAAGAACTGGCGCAGTTAGAGCCCATGTAGGGGGGTATGATTTTACTGCTAATAAATTTGATAGAGTTACTCAGGCTATAAGACAACCCGGCTCTACCATCAAACCATTTGTATATCTTGCGGCACTGGAAAAAGGAATACCTCCAAACAGCATTGTTGATGATTCTCCTTCGTCTTTTTCGCAAGGAAAAAACATGCCTCTGTGGACTCCTAAAAATTATAATGCAAAATACTTAGGCCCTATTACTATAAGAAAAGCACTTGAAAAATCGGCAAACTTAGCAACGATCAAGGTCGCAGTGAGGGCTGGGATAAAGAATATCTCTGAAATACTCGATAGATTAAGTATATGCCCATATCCAAAGCCTTACCTTGCTATGGTGATTGGGGCTGTTGATACTACTTTATCAAAAATGGTGAATGCATATTCCATGTTTGCAAATGGCGGGCTTCAAGTAATGCCTCATTATATTGAGATGATACAAGATAGAAATGGTAAAATAATATATAAACGTGATGATTCCGTGTGCACAAATTGCCAAAATCATGATAATGGGGCAATAAAATTACCTATAGTCAGGATCAAACCGAGAAAGAGAGTTATAGATGAACGAGTTGCGTATCAAA
The DNA here is from genome assembly GCA_964351245.1 of uncultured Rickettsiaceae bacterium. GTDB lineage: Bacteria > Pseudomonadota > Alphaproteobacteria > Rickettsiales > Rickettsiaceae > JANRKH01. The sequence continues at coordinate 11,303 of CAYGNF010000020.1, forward strand.
TAAACTCAATGCTACAGGGTGCTGTTCTGCGAGGTACTTCTAGTAAGCTTGCAAAGCACAAGCTTTTTCTTGCCTCAAAAACTGGCACAACAAATAAAAGTCTTGATACTTGGACTATCTCTTATACTCCTTCAATGATAATAGGCGGGTATGTGGGATATGATAAACCAACTACTCTTGGGGCGAGGGAAAGTGGCGCAACAGTAGCTCTCCCAATTATTGATATTTTTTTAGATAAAATTGGTAACAATATTACCAATCATGATTTTATTAAACCTGAAGGCGTAGAATTAATTAAAGTTAATCCAGATTCTGGAATTCCTGATGACTCTCCTGGCAGTATTACTGAGGTACTGATACCAGATATTTCAGAGAAACAATCTGACTATCGAGTGCATGATCAAGAAATAATTGTCAATCAAGAAACTATAGAAAAACTTGAAGAGAGTGTGTTTGAGGATACCGGAGAAATATATTGATGAAATACAATCTAGAGAACAAGCTTAGTAAATATAAAAAAGTTGGTATTTTAGGGCTAGGCATTACTGGTAATGGAGTTTATAACTTTTTCTGTGACAATAATATTGATGTTGTATGCTGGGATGAATCCGAAAAAGCAAGAAAAATTTTTGGATCTTTGTATGGTAATGCCAAGATGCTCCATTTTGAAGAATGGGGAGATTGCTCTCATATCGTGGTAAGTCCAGGGATACCTCTATTCTTTCCAGAAGTTCATGCTATCATAAAATTTATCTCTAATAGTCGTAAAAAAATAATCCTAACTACTGATGTAGAGATTTTATATCATTTGATAGAAGGTCGTGCAAAAATAATAGCCGTAACCGGAACTAATGGAAAATCTACTACTACCGCCTTAATTACTCATATACTCAAAGCATCAGGAATGAATGCGGTAGAGTGCGGAAATATAGGAGTATCTGCTCTTGCTGTACCTCTAGATAAAGATATATATGTGCTTGAACTTTCTTCCTATCAGCTTGAATCTCTTTCTAATTTTCGAGCAAATATAGCAGTATTTTTAAATCTTACCCCAGATCATCTAGAGCGTCATGGAGATATTGAGTACTATAGAAAAGCAAAAACAAAAATATTTCAGAATCAAAAGAAAGAAGATTATGCGATAATAGGTATAGATAACCCAATCACTGCATGGGTGCTGGAAGAGCAAAAAGATAAGTTAGGAAAATGTTTAGGAATAAGCTATAATGAAGAATTTAATCGATTAAAAAACATAATCACTTTTGATAATAACATTATACAAGATAATTTTTATAATTCTAATATTCCCATAGAAGATAATATATACCTCCCCGGAAAGCATAATAGGGAAAATATATGCGCAGCCTATGCTGCAACTCGTGTATTTGGTCTTGATGTTGAATCTATAATTCCTCATATTCTAACATTCAAAGGATTGCCGCATAGAATGGAGTTTATAGGACAGATATCTGGCATATCTTTTTATAATGATAGCAAATCTACTAATGCCGATAGTGCAAGACCAGCTCTAGAATCCTTAAAAAACATATATTGGATTGTTGGCGGAGTGCCTAAAGCTGGTGGTATACATCCACTCAGAGATTGTCTTGAGCATGTAAGGAAAATATATATTTTTGGGGCCGCGGTGAAAGATTTCTCAAGAACCCTTGAGAGTGTTGCCGATTTTGCAGTACATCAAGATCTTGATGCAGCATTTAGTCATGCATTTAAAGATGCAATTAAGGAGAGCAAGCATAATAGAGCTAGTGCAATTTTGTTATCTCCTGCATGTTCTTCTTTTGATCAATATACAAATTTTGAAGAGCGTGGTAAGCATTTTGTGGAACTATTTCATACTTATCAGAATAGAAACTAAACTTTACAATCTTTCAAATTCATTATCTCTGAGCCAATAAAGATATAATATTATTACCTTGTCCTTGTAAATTTCTTGCATCGCATTTTTATAAAGGTTCATTTGATTTATATATTCATTTTTTTGCACCCTAGTTTTATCAGATTTATAATCTACTATATATATTTGCCCGGCTATATCGTCAAAAGCGACGAAATCCAGTCTCTTGATTTGGAATCCATCTGCACTCCCTATTGCAATTTCAAGTTCCGATTGGTTTCTTAAGGATTTTAAGTAATGAAAAAATTGATTTTGAGAGCATCTATCGAGTACATTTCTGATATGAGATTTATCTGTATTTGATAAGTTTTTTAAGTATTTATCAGTCAATATTTCGGTAAAATCTATATTTTTATTAAAAAATATCTCTATGGCTTTGTGGAATTTTTCTCCTATAATTGTACTTTTATTGTCAAAATCGTACTCCGCTATGTTTTGCGCATTAAAGGTTATGTCATCGCTATTGAGATAATTTTGCTGGCTTGCTTCGTAGTCCAAAGTCCCTTCTTCCTCTTGAGTATTATTACTCCGATTGTTACATAGCTCTTTAGTCTCCTGATCCTTGAGGGTAGATTGCTTCTTTGCTAAGTTATATAAAACAAGATTTCCATCATCTAATTTTGTAAATGATTTTTCTGCAGTTGCTGCGCAGATTTCATACCAAGATTTATTGTTACCCTCCTGTTTTTTTGTAGAAATACCTGTGATGATAATGTGATCTTGAGCTCTGGTGAGAGCTACATACAAAAGTCGTAAATATTCCTGGTAATGTTCTTGATTAATTTGCTCCTTTATATTCTCGATTTTTTGATGCTTTAGTTTTGAGTGAATTATTGGTACTATCTCTCCTTGATCAAGAGTCAAATGCAAGATATTGCTACTATTGTTCGTATTAATATCATTACTATCTGCAAGAATAATAATTGGCGCCTCTAATCCTTTTGCTCCGTGTATTGTTGTAATTTTTATTGCCTCAGATTGCGAAAAATCTCTTTTTATTGATATATCTGAGGTGTTAAAAAAATGCACAATATCATTCATTCCCATAGAGGGGTTTTCTGAAAAAATCATATGCACTTCTGTTAAAAAAGCTTTCAGAGCATCTATTTGCTCTAAATCCGAAGCTTCTCTGAGTTTTTGCTGAATACCGAATTGCTCAGCTAAATGGAAACAAAATTCATTTTTTTTATAATGAGCATAAAGGTTATTAATTTTTTGAAGCATAGTATATACTTCAGTCATGTGATCTTTTATAAAATTAATCCAGGAGCTACTTAATCTTATTTGATATAAATCACTATCTCTGAGCCCAATAAAAGGAGACTTAAGCAAGGATGCTAAATTCAAATTATCTGATGGATCTATTATAAATTTAATGCATGAAATAAAATCTTTTACGATAAGAGACTTACCTAGATTTATACGGTCCAGTCCTGCAATATTTATGCCAAGCTTGACTATCTCTCTATATAAGGCATTATTCAAAGATGATCTTTTTTGTACTAAAATTAAAAAGTCTGAGGGTTGTACTATCCTGTTATGACTATCTAAGTATAGTTTTTGCTCAAGGGTGTTTTTTATATATTGGGCAATTTTTTTTGCTAAAATCTGCTTGGCTGAATAGTGCTCAGAATATATACCTGGCCTCGGCCAAAACTCGGGGTTGTTTTTGTGATCTTCGATCAATGGCCATATCGCTACGCTGGCACCATTATCCATCCTATTAGACTCTAATTGATTTACCTCTTCAATCAATTGTGTATTCTGGAATGTTTGATATATAAAATCAAAAATAAGGTTAGGTAACCTGTATGTTTTTTGCAAATTGCATTCAATAAAATTTGCATTTGCGCCTAATGCTCTTTTGCGCACATAGTCTTTTGCCTCATTGAATAAATGAGGCCTTGCGCCCTGAAAGCTGTATATTGATTGTTTTATATCTCCTACTACAAAAATGGTTTTAGATGAACTATCGCTAGATGAATGACCCGAAAAAAAATCCTCTAGAAGAGCTATAATGATACTCCACTGCTTCTGGCTTGTGTCCTGTGATTCATCTACTAATATATGATCTATACCGCCATCAAGCTTGTATTTGATCCATTCTTTTATCGCCGAATTACATAATAAGTTATGTGAGTAATAAATTAAATCTTCATAATCTAAATAATTATTATCACTTTTGTAGCGATTATATTCACTAAAAACAAAACTACTGAGCCTCAGAAGCTCATGATTTGCGCTAATCCCATCTATGGTATTTCTATAATTATAAATCTCAAAAACCATATCCTGTATCTGAAGTATTATATCCTCAGTAGTACTAAGGAGCATTTTGGCATGTTGTTTTGAAATTAATTTCTTTCTTTTCTTGTGGTCTTTAGTCGTAAAAAAAGAAATGACGGAGGGATGAAAAATCCCCTCTTTTTTTATAGAGTTGTGGTGTTGATTTCTATAGCAAAATAAAGAGGCAAGAGGAGATAATTCAGGAAATTGGTTTATGATACTGATGTTTGTAGATATAATATTTATTAGTCTATCTTCTATAGACTCTACATCTTCAGGCGCTAGTACTCCTAAGAACTGAGACAATGATTTGTGCATCTTAGAAAGCGCAGATTCTTCTAAATTGAGATGATGATAAAATTCAGATAACTCTTCTATTGCCTCCTTGATGGTACTCATAGAGCAATTATTTTGTAGAATCTGATTAATAAATGGCAGCGTAGTACTAGAGAACAAAATTTTTGATATGTATTTAGATCTTTTAACTTCGTCAATTACATTAAAATATGGCTTCACTCCAGCTTCTAGTGGGAATTTTTGTAATAAGTTTTGGCAAAATGCGTGTATTGTATATATCTGCACACGTTTGCCTTGCGATATATATGATTTATAAAAATTCCTAATTTTGTTGATTTCAGTATTTTTCAGCTCTTTCCCAAGATTATCTATAAAATATTCTTTAATTTCTTGAGTTGTTTGAGTTTCAAAGCTCTTGAGTACAGAATTAATACGTAATACCATTTCGCCTTTAGCAGCCTTTGTAAAAGTTAGGCATAAAATAGAACCCGGATCTATATTAGATAGTAATAAATTAATAATGCGATTAGTAAGAAGTCGTGTTTTACCGGTGCCCGCAGAAGCTGCGACCCAAGCAGAATATTCGGGACTTGTTGCAAGAGTTAATTCATGATTCATATGGATATTTTGCCGATTATCTTTTTTATGCTATTTCTTATTTTTAAAAAATCCAAATTGTGAGACCGAGCCAGGCTTTAGGTATGTATAACACAAGTACTTATCATACTACCGATAATCATTAAGCTGGTTTAATCTAGGACTTAAGCATTATAATCAATTTATCATTTTGATCTATCGCCAAGATTGTTGCCTGATGAAGATGTTGGAGGCGTAGGATATGGTACTAAATTATTACTCATTTGCGTCTGACACCCCCCTTCTGGCATATTAGTAGATTGACTTATGTCATTTGATAAAGATACCTCTTTTGATTCACTGGTCAGGATAATTTTAGAGTATAATTTTTGCATTTTTAGTGATACTGGAATATCAGATGATTTTTGTATATTCTCAGAATCATTGATATGATCAAGTTTGATATTATTATTTTTCATAAAATCATCAATAGCCTTGTGCTTTAGCGGCTCTGATATATTATCTTTTATGAGTTGATTTAAG
>CAYGNF010000020.1:17019-21147 GCA_964351245.1 uncultured Rickettsiaceae bacterium
AATAGCCTTGTGCTTTAGCGGCTCTGATATATTATCTTTTATGAGTTGATTTAAGGGTGCGAGCTGTTTGGACAAGGATGTATCATCACCCCTATTTTTCTCAGTCCCCAATTCAGATTCTTTCTGATCAACTATATCTGCAATAAAATCTGCAGATGCATTTAATCCATCAGATACTATCTCAACTAGACATTCATCCTTTGATTGTGTTTTTAGCATATCATTTAAGACATTCATCTCAGCATCTATATAGCTTTCTGGATTTTCTATTCCCTTCATTTCCATATTATCCTGATTGCTTATCTTTCGTAAATCAGCATCTTGATTTATTTCCCCCGTATTAACCCCCGTCTGGATCATAGAATCTATAGAGGCTTTTTGCTCAGGCTTTAAATTAGCTACGAACATATCTAATTTTTCAAGATATAGTCTGAGTGTGTTGGGATTAGTTTCGGTTTGAATTTTTGCAATAATTTGCTGTAATTTGTTTTGCAGACTCAGCATTGTATTAGAGGTTTGGGGTTCTGCTTTATCATCCTGAGTGACCTTAATCTTCTCCCCCTCCCTAGACTCTTGCTTTTGATGAGATTCTTTTTGATCTTTCTGTATTCTAGCCTCAGTATTTTGTGGATCTAATACTTTATCTAAATTATTATTGCTACCGGTATTTAATGCTTGAGATTCTTTTTGATCTTTCTGTATTCTAGCCTCAGTATTTTGTGGATCTAATACTTTATCTAAATTATTATTGCTACCGGTATTTAATGCTTGAGATTCTTTTTTTATTGTATCAGACATAGTACTCTATAATATATTATTTAATTTAACTATATCATAACAAAATACCATTACTAATAACTTTTTTAAGAAATTAAATTTTTTGATACAAGATAAATATTACGCCTGTGATTTTAGTACTCTTGTGTTGTGATGATAAATTCAGATGGTTTTAGTGTACCGGTAAACTCTCCTTTACTGAAATCTCTAGCTATTGATGAAATAGTGGGATTATGGCCAATAATACAAATAGTATTAAAATCATCCTCTATTGACCATATGAATCTTTTAATTAATTGACTATTCCCATCATATATCACTTCTTCTTGTCTAAAAAAAGCATCAGGAAATCTTTCAAGTAGAAATTTTGCGGTATTGCACGATCTAGGTGCATGAGATGCTATAATTAAATCTATTGTATATTGTGATTTTAAAGCATTAGCTGATATAATAGTTTCTGTTTTGCCTTTCTCGCTCAGGGCACGTTGAAAGTCTTCTATCACTTCACCTGAATCAGAGAAATTTGGTGCATCTCCATGACGCATAAGTACTAAAGTTCTCATGAGTAGAATTTAATTTGTTGCTCATTATTTACAATTGTAATAGAATCACCATCTAAAATCCAATAACTTGTAAATGAAAAGTAAAAAAATTATTGTTCATCTCATCAATAATGATATGAGACTAGATCGATACATTAAAACCTTGTACCCCTCTTTAACTCAGGGTTTATTAGAAAAAATACTTCGTAAAAAGCATATACTGGTCAATAAGTTGCCCAGGAAGTCAAGTTTTAGAGTGCAACATAACGATGAGATCGAGATATTTAAACCACATCTTTTTGAGTCTGAGCCAACAATAAATGAGAATTACACTATTAATTCTCAAATCTTAGCCACAAAACTTACGAATCAATATTGCATTATTCATAATGAGCATATTCTTGCTATCAATAAGCCTGCTGAGCTTGCATCTCAAGGAGGCGCCAAGGAGTCTATTTGCATAGATAGCGCTCTTAGATATTTAAATAAAGATCAGACTGACTATATTAATACAGGATATAGATTGTGTCATAGACTTGATAAGTCTACTTCTGGTGTATTTATTATTGCTCGCAATAGGCTTTCTGCACAAAAGCTTGGAGAGGCGTTTAGAGACAGGTTGATCAAAAAAACTTACGTTGCTATTCTAGATGGAGTGCCAAGAAATGAACAGGGTTGTATAATAAATAAACTCACAAAAGATATAGATGCACAATTACAGCGGGTTGCAGATGATGGAGATATGGCAGAAACTGAGTATAAGGTAATAGCCAAATCTCAAACAAAAGCCTTAGTGTTATTTTGGCCTAAAACTGGAAGAATGCATCAACTTAGAGTCCATGCTCAATTTCTTGGATGCCCTATTGCTGGGGACCGGAAATATGGGGCTAAAATAATAAATAATCATACAATAACAAGTAGAGATAAAAATTTTCTTTTATTGCACTCTTTGGGCTCAGAAATACCTGAATCAGTACTTGATCAGAAATATATTATCAATGCAGAAATCCCGGAATATTTTGATATGTTTGCAGAAGATGAGTTTGGCGTTTCTGCGTCTAAATTACTTAAAAATACTCATGAATTATGATAAAAAATCACTTCAAACATATTTGTTCCTTGGTGCTTTCTTCCTCATTTAACGCCCTACTCCAATCACAAAGCAATATGACTTGAAATTACGACTTATCTTTATATGATTAGCGTAAGAATATTTTATATATTAGATTGCATTACTAGATTGTATAATAAATTTTATAGGCTACCTAAATTCTTGCTATTATTAATAGTGATCAACTCTATATATGGATTTGTATTACTCTATTCGGCTGGGAAAAGTAATATATACCCGTGGGCTATGAAACAAATTATTAATTTTCTTATCTTTTTCCCGGTAATGATATTGATTGCCTTAACAAATATTAGAACTATATATAAATACTCTTACGTGCCTATAGTGTTAGTTTTGTTCTTACTCATTATTGTAGAGTTATTCGGTTATACTGCTATGGGAGCTACAAGGTGGCTGAGTGTAGGCCCATTAAGAATTCAGCCCTCTGAGCTTGCAAAAATCTCTATAGTGCTTTTCTTGGCAAAGTATTTTCATGATTTAAGTACATCAAATATTCGAAATATTTTTTATTTAGTGATACCCTCTATTATATCCATATTCTGCTCTCTTCTTATAATTAAGCAACCAGATTTGGGTACTGGGGTTATAATTATTATAGTATCTGCGGTATTGTTTTTTGTAGCTGGCGCTAAGATGCAACTATTTTACTTTGGATTTATATCTATATGCGCATCAGTTCCATTGATTTGGAATAAATTACACGATTATCAAAAAAAGAGAATTGCTATTTTTATAGATCCAGAGCAAGATCCTCTTGGTTCGGGATACAATATTATTCAATCAAAAATTGCTATTGGCTCTGGGGGGCTTTTTGGCATGGGTATAGGTGAAGGAAGTCAAAGTCATTTGAGTTTTTTGCCAGAACATCAGACTGACTTTATCTTTGCATGCTTATGTGAGGATTTGGGGTTTGTAGGAGCGCTCGCTCTGATAATGTTATATGCAATGATTACGTATCTTTCTTTGAGTATTTCAATAAATACAAAGAGTTTATATATAAAGTTAGTAGCATGTGGAGCTATATCGATCTTTTTTTTCCATGGTTTTATTAATATCAGCATGGTAACTGGAATGCTACCAGTTGTTGGTATCCCACTGCCTCTGATGTCATATGGGGGGACTATGATGGGTTCAATGCTCATAGGATTCGGACTCATCATGAATGCGCATATAAATAGGAGTGTAAAATTATGATATTATTATTAACAATCGTTATTTTTATTTTATCTCTCTCTTGCGTAATACTATATACTAGATATGCAAACATAAAAACTATTGCACAAATAGACGCAGGAAAATTAAGCGCATCTATGATGAAGAATGAGGCTCTAGAGCTTGAGAAATACAAACTTGCAATAAAAGTAGAGCATGTAAGTGCAACTCTTGCAGCGAAAGAATCAGCTCAAGAGGAGTCAATAAAGCACTCCAAATCTATATTATATGATCTAACTCATTCTCTTACAAACCAACTTATAGATATTCATAAAAAAGAAATGAGCGATGGTAGAAAAATAACGGAAGAAACAATCATCAAGCAATCATCAAGCGTAAATCAGGAGTTGCAAAAAGTAGCAAATTTAGTCGCTAATCTAAATAAAGATTTTGAATCGTCTAAAGCAATAGTACATAATTTAGAAAGCGCTCTACTTTCGCCGATTGCAACAGGTGTGCTAGCGG
>CAYGNF010000021.1:0-20585 GCA_964351245.1 uncultured Rickettsiaceae bacterium
ATTTAGACCTTAGCATTTTCATAGATTCTGCTTTATTTTTGTGCTGCGACCTATCATTTTGGCATTGGACCACCGTATTTGTTGGTATATGGGTGATGCGCACCGCTGAATCTGTGGTATTAACATGCTGACCCCCAGCCCCAGATGCCCTATAAGTATCTATCCTGAGATCTTTTTCTTGTATTTCTATTTCAATATTATCATCTATTTCTGGATAAATCCAACTACTTGCAAAGCTTGTCATTCTTTTGCCAGCCGAATTAAAAGGAGAGATACGCACCAGCCTATGGACTCCGGCCTCAGTTCTAAACCACCCATAAGCATTATGACCCTTTATTTTGATAATTGCGGATTTGACACCCGCTTCTTCTCCATCAATTAAATGCACTATTTCAGTTTTAAAACCTAGCCTTTCTGCAAATCGTAAATACATTCTGAGCATCACAGAAGCCCAGTCATGGCTTTCAGTGCCTCCTGCTCCTGCATTAATTTCTAGAAATGCGTTGCAACTATCTACTTCTCCTGCAAACAAGCACTCGATTTCATATTTTTTTGCTTCTTTATACAAAGATATTATATCATATTCGAGCTGGAGCGCTAAGTCTTTATCTAGTTCTTTTTCTGCAAGTCCTGCAAGCTCTACTATATCTTCAAAGTTTTTTGCGATATATTCAAATCTTTCAATTTTATTACTTAATATACTTTTTTCTTTCAGTAATTTTTGAGCAGATGCTTGATCATTCCATAAAGTTGGAGAGTTAGTTTGCTCCACTATGCTTGCAAGAGATGATCTTAGTGCATCTGGGTCAAAGAGACCTCTTAAGTAAATTTATCGTTTCTGCAAGCAACTCTTTATGATTATTAAATTCTGCATTCATTATTTTGATACCAATTTTTTAGCTTATAGTATATATATTATGAACAAAATGATCAATTTAAATATCATGGATCAAAAATACATAAGAAATTTTGCAATTATTGCTCATATTGATCACGGCAAATCTACGCTTGCAGATAGGTTGATAGAGAAATGTGGCGGAGTTGAGATGCGGGAAATGAGCGCTCAAATTCTTGACTCTATGGAGATAGAAAAGGAGAGGGGTATTACAATTAAAGCCCAAACGGTGCGCTTAAGATATACTGCAAAAGATGGCAATAATTATCAATTAAATCTGATGGATACTCCTGGGCACGTAGATTTTTCGTACGAAGTCAGCAGAAGTCTTGCCGCGTGCGAAGGATCTTTGCTTGTTGTAGATGCAAGTCAGGGCGTTGAGGCGCAAACATTAGCGAATGTTTATCAGGCTATTGATAATAATCATGAAATAGTACCTGTTTTGAATAAAGTGGATCTTCCAGCAGCAGAGCCAGAGAAGGTAAAAAGCCAGATAGAAGATGTGATAGGGATAGATTGCTCAGATAGCGTTCTTATTTCAGCCAAAAGTGGCTTAGGTATTGAAGATGTATTAGAAGCTATAGTTGCAAAACTACCCTCTCCAAAGGGTTTATCAGAAAACCCTCTAAAGGCTCTCTTAGTAGATAGCTGGTATGATGTGTATCTTGGTGTTGTAATATTAGTACGTATTGTTGATGGAGTATTAAGAAAGGGCACAAAAATCAAGATGTACTCAACAAATTCTACATATACAGTAGAATCCGTTGGCTTTACATCGCCAAAAAAACACTATGTCGATGCATTATATTCAGGAGAAATGGGTTTTATTACCGCTTCCATTAAGCAGGTTGCTGATTGTAAAGTAGGAGATACTATCACCGAGGAAAAAAGACCCTGCGAATCTTCTCTACCCGGCTTCAAACCTAATCTGCCAGTAGTATTTTGCGGCCTATACCCTGCAGATAGCGCGAACTTCGAGCATCTAAAGCAGTGCCTTGGTAAGCTAAAGCTAAATGACGCTAGCTTTGAGTATGAGATGGAAACATCAGTAGCACTCGGGTTTGGATTTAGGTGCGGCTTTTTAGGATTATTACATCTTGAGATAATTCAAGAAAGATTAGAGAGAGAGTTTGATCTAGACATGATCACAACTGCACCTAGTGTGATATATAGAGTCCATATGCAGATAGATGATAAGGTGCTTGAGATTCATAATCCATCTGATATGCCAGATGCCCAAAAGATAGCTTTTATGGAGGAGCCTTGGGTTAAAGCAACAATCATTGTACCAGACGAATATTTGGGTAACATACTAGGTCTTTGTACTGATAAAAGAGGTATCCAGCTTGATCTAACTTATGTAGGACAAAGAGCAATGGTAGTATATAGGCTTCCATTAAATGAGATGGTTTTTGATTTTTATGATAAATTAAAATCTTGTTCCAAAGGATATGCAAGCTTTGATTGGGCTATGGATGGGTTTGAAAGAAGTGATTTAGTAAAACTAAGTATACTTGTTAATAACGAGTCTGTAGACGCTCTGGCGACTATAGTACATAAATCATCTGCAGAAAAAAGAGGCAGAGATCTTTGTCAAAGACTGAAGGACTTGATACCTCCACAATTATTTCAAATCGCAATTCAGGCAGTAATAGGCGGAAGAATTATAGCAAGAGAGACGGTGAGAGCATTAAGAAAAGATGTGCTCGCCAAGTGCTATGGAGGCGATATTAGTAGAAAGCGGAAGCTGCTAGACAAACAGAAAATGGGTAAGAAAAAAATGCGCAACATTGGAAATGTTGAGATTCCGCAAAGCGCATTTATAGCCGCTCTTAAGATTAGTGATTAGGATGTAATACCATACTAATATTAGTATATTCAAGATCTCAACCATCAATTACGTATTTTATCTGGTATTTTGTTTGCTTGTGCCGAGGCGTCGCTGATTCTACTATATAATATAATAAAGAGAAAATTAGTTAATAATACAACTGAGCCTGAGATTAATATATCGCTTGGAAAATGCGCACCTTGTAATACTCTAAATGTACCTGCCATCATTCCGAATAATATACCGCAGAAGAAAACAAAGATTTGATATTGTTTTGGTACCAAAAATGCAGTAGAGGTCATAATAAAGGCACCTGCAGCATGACCAGAAGAAAAGGAGCAGTTTGTGTTACATTGATCTGACATTACAAAAACCTCAGTAAATATTTTATTTCCTCCAAATTCGGTGATCTGCTTAGGGCGAGCTCTACCAAAATGATCTTTGAAACAATAATTCACTATTAATCCTGAGCTAATAATTGTTGCAGTAAAAAGTAATGCATATAATAAAGCCTTATCTATCATTTTAGTGTATCTTAGGTGGAGAATGGACATTACAAGAAGATAAATACCATACACAAAAGAGAGCTTGGGTATTATTATAAATATCGCCTCAACAAAGAAATTCTCACTATATAAAAATCCTTTAGATTCAGAGTAAAAGAGGCTTGTAAGATAAATATCTGCTTCTGGATATGCATAAAAAATTAATCCACATACAAAGAAAGCTAAGCTAAATATGATATTTAATGAATTAAGCACGCATATTCCTTTTTGATTAAAATTGCATATTTCTGACATAGTTCGTAAATAAAACCCTAAATTCGGGGCCTACATCACAAACAATATAACATACTTTCTATATTTCTTCTATGAATAAGCCCAGGTAATTTTCTACCACGAGAATACACCCATTTTGAAAACTCTCCACAAATTTCATCGCACGAAGAAGATCTATAATTAATTTTTTGTCTTAAGGTAGAGCGCTGAAGAGACCCCACGCCAAGATTAAATGTAAAAGATGCAAGAGCCGAGAATTGATTATCGTTTAAGTCTACCTCTATATATCTGCAAATACCCTTTTGCGCGCATTCTAGATCTTTGTATAATATTTCCTCAGCATCTTCTCTAGTAATATTGTTAAAATTTTCTGAAGGCTGAATTTTATGTCCATAACCAATTGTTTTATATCCTCCAGGACATATATATATTTTATCTCTAAAACCCTCAAATGTCTTGATGATTTCTATACCTATTTTATTAATACTTGGCATATTATTTTTGTCTCCATATTTTCCCAAAAGTCCGTTGTCCGAAATAAAAGCTTATAATTCCTGCAAATATTGCTTGATCATCGGTTGTCCATAGCATATCAAAATATATAGGAAGAGGCTTACCTCCCTCTATAATTGAGGCATATTGCACATATTTTAAAAAAGCATATAGAAAGAAAAAACTATATGCCATCACAGGCCTTACGGTACTATTGAGCGCATCAACCCAGCTAATACCACTTTTAAATGTTGAGTATAATGCTCCAAATTCTTGGGTATCAACAGAAGCTTTGATTTCATCAATATAACTATCCATTTTGCATTTAGACATCTCAATCTGCATTGATAATATATCTAATTCGTGCTTTTTATCATTTTTATCTTTAAACAATTTTACTATCTCGGGTATCATTGAAGTGATAAACCCAGCGATTGAAGCTATTAATGTTATCATTATAATATTCCCTAATCTTTAATAAACATATTCATTGCTATAATGACTACACAGATAATGACACGTTTCTGGTAATCTAATGAATCTTAAGTAATTAATGGCATTAGGGCTAGTAGGGGGTTGATATTGAGTAGAAGAAGCCCATAAAATATTACTACTAAACTTTATATTAAAAATATTTTGATGATTTTGCTTAATAATGATTTCAACCACTGCATCATTAGGGCTTTCGATCACAAGCTCGCAATCATCATCAAGATATATATAGGATAAAGCCTTGGTAACCAGAAGCACCCCTCTTGCTGACTCGAAGTGACATTGCGCATCTCCTACTTCGCGAGTAAAATTGCGACTTTCATCAACAAAAACCCATTCATCTCCATCAAAGTAAACTAATTGCTTGAGCTCGTAGCAAAATAATATCATACCTTCGGCTGGATCAATGAATTTCCAGTTCTTGTTTTGCGATGGACAAAAAGCAATTTTATTTTTACTCACTCCTTCTGCGATAATATACTTAGTATTTTTTTTGCAATCTTCGTTGATGGCGGGTACAAATGAATGAACAGATATATTAGAAAAACTGTCTAATATGCATAGGTTTTCGTTAAAAAACACCTCTTTATTGATTTGCTCTGGCATTATTAGATCCATTTTTAAGTGCTGAGTTTTCATGTGGCTGATTTTTTTAGAATTGTTAATGATTAAAATATCATATATAATCCTGGCGCTAATACCAATTAGCTAAAAAATTTTTGGCCACCACATCACGCACATAATATGCAAAAAAAACTCGCAATTTATATTCATTGGCCATTTTGTCTAAGTCTGTGCCCGTATTGCGATTTTAATTCACACGTAGCATATGAGATTGATGAAGCAAAATGGCTTGAAGCTTACAAAAAAGAACTATCTTATTTACTAGAATTATGCGGTCCAGTTATCATAAATTCAATTTTTTTTGGCGGGGGCACCCCCTCCTTGATGCCCGTCAAAATAGTATCTTCTATTATATCTCATATCGCATCAACACATGATATTTCGGGAGTAGAAATTACTTTAGAAGCAAACCCTACTTCTTCGGAATCATCAAAATTTAGAGCCTTTCAAGATGCAGGAGTGAATCGTTTATCTTTAGGAATTCAGGCGTTGAATGATCATGATCTTGCTCTGCTCGGCAGGAGTCATAGCGCTTTAGAGGCTATTAAATCTATTGAGCTTGCAAGCAAGTATTTCAAGAATTATTCATTTGATTTGATTTATGGAAGACCTAACCAAGATTTAAAATCCTGGGAAGCCGAATTATATAATGCCTTAAACTTGACCTCTAATCATATCTCTCTTTATATGCTTACTATAGAGAAAGGTACTCCGTTTTTTAAATTATTTAAAGATAATAAACTGATGATGCCAAGCCAGGATACTGCTGCTGATATATTAGATCTGACCAATGATATATTAGAGAAGCATAATTATCAGCGTTATGAAATTTCAAATTATGCGAAAGCCGGATTTGAGTCTATCCATAATCTGTCATATTGGAATTATTGTGATTATATTGGCGTAGGCCCTGGTGCTCATAGTAGAATTACAGATTCTGAGGGTACTAATGCTATTATGATGCATCACAAGCCAGAAAAATGGGTCAATATAGTAGGAGAGCAGGGAGTTGCAATTCAGAATCTCAGAAGATTATCTGAGTCCGAAATAATCTCTGAAATAATTATGATGAGCCTTAGAATTAGGTCGGGGTTATTAGAATCATCTTTAATGTCTAAAACTGGCAAAAGCTTTGGTCAGGTTCTTAATATGGAATATTTGCAAACTCTTGTTGATAATAACATGGCTGAATATGACAAGCGCAATATGTCTATAAAGCTTACAAATCAAGGAATGAATCTGCATAACTATATTCTTGCCAGAATCATATTGTAGAAATATTACCTATTACTTGTAAAAAGAAGCAGGAAAGCCTTTTTTGAGTAGAGCCTAATCCTGCTTCTTGGTTTTGTAGTCCGAATATTCTACGGCCTAAATAAAAATGACTTTTTAGAAGTCCATACCACCTGGCATACCACCTGGCATACCGCCTCCCATAGAAGGCGCTTTTTCATCAGATGGCTCATCTGTAATCATTACTTCTGTAGTAATAATCAAAGACGCAACAGAAGCGGCATCTTGCAAAGCGGTTCTGACTACTTTTGTAGGATCTATTATTCCAGCTTTAAACATGTCCGTATATTCCATATCCTGAGCATTGAATCCATAATTTTCATCTTTGCTTTCCATAAGCTTGCCAACAACTATAGCACCGTCCATTCCAGCATTTTCAACAATTTGGCGAAGAGGAGCTTGCAGCGCTCTTTTGATAATATTCACACCTGCTTGCTGATCTTCGTTAGGTGTTTTTAGTGTATCTAAGTTCCTTGCTGCATAAAATAAAGTAGCGCCACCACCAGGAACAATACCTTCCTCTACAGCTGCTCTAGTTGCATGTAGAGCATCTTCTACCCTATCTTTCCTCTCTTTAGTTTCCACTTCTGTTGCTCCTCCAACTTTTAGCACAGCAACGCCTCCAGTTAGCTTAGCAAGTCTTTCCTGAAGCTTTTCTTTATCGTAATCTGAAGTAGTATCTTCGATCGCCTTACGAATCTGAGAACATCTTGATTCAATATCAAGCTTTTTGCCTGCTCCATCTACTATGGTTGTATTATCCTTTGTAATAGATACTTTCTTTGCGGTACCGAGCATCTCAATAGATACATTTTCTAATTTGATACCCAGATCATCGCTTATTACCTCGCCTCCTGTGAGAATAGCAATATCTTCTAGCATTGATTTTCTTCTATCACCAAATCCAGGAGCCTTTACCGCTGCAACTTTTAACCCACCTCTGAGCTTGTTAACTACAAGAGTTGCAAGAGCTTCTCCTTCAACATCTTCAGCGATTACGAGTAGTGGTCTAGAGGACTGCGCTACTGATTCTAAAAGAGGAATGATTGACTGCAGCCCTGATAATTTTTTATCTAATAATAAGATGAAAGGATTATCAAGTTCTGATATCATTTTTTCAGAATTGGTCACAAAATAAGGTGATAAGTAACCTCTGTCAAACATCATACCTTCTACAACTTCTACTTCAAAATTAAAGTTTTTGGCCTCTTCTACTGTTATTACACCTTCTTTTCCTACTCTTTGCATTGCTTCTGCAATTTTAGATCCTATCTCTAAATCTCCATTGGCCGAAATAGTACCCACTTGAGCAATCTCATTCTGATCGCTAATTTTTTTACTTCTTTTATGTAGATCTTCTACAATATGCGATACCGCTAAATCCACTCCTCTTTTTAAGTCCATAGGATTCATACCAGCTGCTACAGCTTTATGACCTTCACGAGCGATACTTTGGGCCAGAACAGTTGCAGTTGTTGTACCGTCACCCGCGACATCGTTAGTTTTATTTGCAACGCTCTTTACTAATTGAGCCCCAAGATTCATCTCTTTATCTTTAAGACTAATAGCTTTTGCTACAGAAACTCCATCTTTAGTTAATTTTGGAGCACCAAATGATTGCTCTATCGCTACGTTTCTACCTCTAGGACCAAGTGTTTGTTTTACTGCATCTGCTAGTATATCTATACCGCATAGCATTTTTTCTCTGGCTTTTGAGCCTTGTATTATTTTTTTTGCTGACATATTATTTATTCTCTTTTCTTTTAATTACGCAATTTTTCCTAGTATATCACTTTCTTTCATCACCATAAGGCTAGATGAACCAACTTTGATTTCTGTGCCGGCCCATTTACCGTATAGCACTAAATCTCCAACTTTGATTTGCATTGGAGAGATTTCTCCGTTATCTTTTAATGCTCCGATACCAACAGACACAACCTTACCTTGCATAGGCTTTTCTTTTGCTGTATCGGGTATTATAATCCCTCCAGCTGTTTTTTCGTCTTGCTCAACAGGTTCAACAGCAACCCTATCGTATAATGGTATAAATTTCATAGAAACCTCATTTATGTTTTGTTACTATACTCAGTAACTCTGAACAGGTATATATGATCGCCTCATGTAATCTTCAAGTGGGTATTTTAGATTTTTACAAAATTTTTTCTAAAGTATCGTTAATTAAGGCGACTAATGTTTTTGATGTGATTTTTACAGGAAAAAAAGTTTTTATAAAATAGTACATTTTGTAACCCATTTTTCTTGATTGCTCTCTTAGGATCTCGTGAATGACGCGGTAAATTTGATTGGTATTTTTTTCAAAAAACTCCTCATCAGTAGTGATTAATACTTTCAGTGCATAAAGTATTGCAGCTGGATCTGATGAGTATATCGCTGTTTTGTTTTTTGTATTGAGTGACTGATATACAGCTTTTGATGTTTTTACGAAGTGTGTCTTAGTGGCAGCTTTTACAAATAGATGAATTTCTTCGGATACGTACTCATTATTATGTGCATAAATTTCTGATAAAAAATCCCTTCTCATCATAATTGCAGGATTATCTATATTGATTAATTGCTTTGTAGTTAGAAACTGCTTCATCCCGTGAATCACTTTAACGCGGGGCTCAGTCGCATTATGGGATAGCAAAGTTTCTGTAATTGGTTTGATAGAGTTCTCAGTCTTACTTGCTGAGCCAATAGCTAAGGATTGACTATTTTTTTGCATTATCTCTAGCAAATGCAAAGGACCATCTGGAACGATTGCACTATCGCCATTTAAAAAACTTATATAACTTCCGCTGGCAACAGAGAGCCCATCTAGTGGCCTAAAACTTTTTTTGGAATCAGAGATTAGGATTACATTTCTTAGATCTTTGGAGTGATGCTTTATGATATCGATAGAACCATCTGTAGATCCTCGATCTATTATAATAAACTCACTACGAAAGCTTCCAGAGATTTTTTTTAAAGATTGTAGTACTTCTTCAATATAATTTTCATCATTATTAAATCTGAGGATAAAGCTAATAGTTTTCATTTATTTAGGTTTTAAATCTATATAGGCTTCTTCCATAATTAAATTCATCCATCCCTGATCTTCTTCTGGTCCAGATGATTCAGGTGCCTTCATCTTCATTCCATATTCAGATTTTGGAGCTTTTGGTATCGGATTACCCTCGATTGAGATTTTGAATATTTCATTCTGCCATGTAGGAGGACCCTCAGGATTTCTTACTGCATATTTCAGAACATATGCTTGAGGCCTGAATTTTCTTTTATCCGAATAATCCCTGATCTTGACTACAGAGCCATCAGGATGTTGATATATTTCTCCTGGATCTTGTAATTCTCTATCTTTGGATTTTGATAAAATCTTCATCACTCCATCAGGATTTTTTTTTTCAAATCCTTCGGTAAGTAGTATATTTACCAAATCATCCTTTGTTTTATTTTGCAAATTTAAAGTTTTAGCTTTAAGCGCATATTGATTTTGAATAAATTTATGCAATAATTCTGAGAGTTCTTGTTCATTATTTAGAGTATTTGAATCCCATACACCTTCATCTGAAAAAGGGGATTTATTGATTGCGCTCATTGCTTTTGTTGCCCCTATTGCTAGGGATTTTATACTGACTCTTCTCTTTGTATTATTCACTGTTACAATATTAGTGACGGGTTTAGAGCTTTTATTTACTTTCTCTGTGGAGTCATTTTGAGTGGCGTCATTCTGCGCAAAACTATCCGAAAAAGCAGAAAGCGTTAGTAACGACAATAAAATAATGTTCTTCATATTACTTGTAATTTGTAATTATTGCTTGTAATTTCTTATAGTAAAAACTATAAAACAAAAAGCCGAATATACATTAGTTTGAGATTAATACAACAGGTTTCAGTGAATCCATTATTACCAAAGATGAAAAAAAATATTTTCATTATTTTCATTCCTATCATCTTGATATTATCCCTTCTGGGTTCTTGGCAAATATACAGATATTATGAAAAAACTTCCTATACTCAAGCTATTTTTGACTCTATAAGAGAGAATCCGCGTCACATTACTCAGGATAAACTGGGTATATATGATAGTATTATTTTGAAGGGTAGTATAGATTCAAAGAATGTGTTGCGTCTTTACAGAAGGCATCCTCTAGCAAAATCTCAGGATGGAGCATATTTAATTGTAAAGTTTCGTTCAGATGATGGCGTACAGCTTCCTGTAATATTAGGATGGGTTAATCAAATAAATATAAAACAAGCATTACAGGAACTCAACAAAGATGTTAACCTTCAGATAAAGGGCCTTGTTCTTCCGGGAGAAGCTCAATCGTTTTTTATCCCAAGCAATGATTATAAAAAAAATATTTGCTTTACTATGAACATGGATGAAATCAATAATTTCATGGATATTAAAAATAATAATTATTTTATTGCAGCACTTGAATTTAGTTTACTAGGAGAGATTAAATTATTCCCTATTATTACAGAAATGATGGTACGAATTCCAAATCATCATCTTGAATATGCTTCAATGTGGTTTTGCCTTGCAATTTGCGCATGTATATCGTTATTTATGTATAATAGGAAGTAGAAATATATAATATAATAATTTGACTATGAGCAATTCTTCAGAAATATCAAAATTACTAGAAATAACCGAATTGGTAGTAGGAGCCATGGGTCATATATTAATTTTGATAGGTTGTTTTTTTATCCTAACATCCGTTATTGGAATTAAAAAATTTAACGATACATTTGCAAAAATTCATGCAGCTAGTGTTTCTGATAGTCTCGGACTCCCTTTATGTTATTTTGGTTTGTTTCTTATGAATATTAGCAGTAGTCATGCTACGAAATATCTGTTTATAGCTCTTATGTGTTTGATATTTTCGCCCTTGATATCACACTCGATTGCATATTTTATTCATCACAACAAAAGCGACTAAAATCCTATGCTAACATCATATATAGCTATTCTTTTGCTTTGTATTTTTAGTGCCTCTATATTACTTTTATGCGCATCTATTATCACCTCTACGCAAATCCTAGTTAGGATTATTATGATGTCTGCTATAAGCTCTGCTCTGTCTTGTATATATCTTTTGCTAGACGCTCCAGATGTAGCATTAACTGAATCATCTATCAATGCAGCAATTTCATCTATTTTATTTATTATATTAGCTAGTAGAGTGGAGATTTATGAATCAAAAGCTTCGCGCGTTAATATTGTAGCGGGCGCAGTAGCTGCATTGTCAATTTTTTTAATTTGTTGTGATTTGAGCTATATACTACCAGAAGTCGGGAATGCGAATAATCCAATTAATCTAGGTATATCAGCGTATTATACAGCAAGCACTAAGGCAGAGATAGGAATTCCTGCTATTGTGACGGCAGTACTTGCAGATTACAGAGGATTTGATACTTTTGGAGAGACTTTGGTGATATTTATCGCGGGTATGAGTGTATACATAATATTAAGATTAAAGGATGCAAAAAAATAGCTCTATAATTAACAAAATATATACTAATCTATTCATTCAATTTATTGTCTGTTTCGGATTTTATATATTAATTTTTGGAGAAGTTTCTCCAGGCGGTGGATTTCAGGCGGGCGCTATTTTTGCATCTTGTTTTATAGGGTGGGACTTATCATCGAGCAACTCATCTCAACCCTTGGTTAGTAAGGATTTACTTATAAGGCTCGCGAGTCTTGGAATTATAATATATATTCTAATAGGGGCTGGTAGCTTCATATATAATAGCCATTTTCTTGATTACTCATTCATTGCATCAGATCATCCTAGAGCGACCGGTATAGTACTTGTTGAATTTGCCATTACACTTACTGTAAGCACCGTGCTTGTGTTAATATATAACGAGTTACGATATGCTAATTAGAATTACATATTATCTATCATCCCTTCTTATTGCCTTTGGAATTTTTTTGTGTATTTCTTCAAGAAGTTACTTATCAAGATTACTGGGGCTTGGAATCATGCAATCTGGGGTGATAGTATTTGTAGTCACAATTGGTAAAGTTTTTAATGCTCCTCCTCCTATATTACTAGAGGGTCAAACGATTTATTCAAATATTGTACCACAAGTGCTTATGCTTACAGCTATTGTAGTAGGTATTGCGACCTTCGCTATCGGTATTGCTCTTATCTTCAAAATTAGAAAAAATTTTGACACAATGGATGTAGAAATTATTGAGGAAAATAAGAAATTAGAGAGCAGAGATGAGATTCATTGAACATATTTTGCAACATACGCCTGCAATTTTCGTGCTCCTGCCTATATTAAGTGGGGTATGCGTAATATGCTTGCAAGATAGAAATTTTGGTAGAATCTCTATGATTTTATCTAACGCGATATTGTTGATATTATGCTGCATATTGCTAGGTGATAACGAATATACTGGTAAATTCTATGTATTTGGCGGATGGAGTGATATTGCAGGAATAGAATTCAAAGAAGATTTTTCTGCCCTTGCAGTATTAAGTATTGTATATGCAGTATCTTTATTATATTCAATTTTTTCATTTCAAGTGCTAAGAAGCGAATTATCTACCCGTCTTGATCCAAAATCTTCGGCAATTCCTTATGGATTTTTTTTGATCAGCAATGCTAGCGCAGCAGGCTTAATACTAAGTAATGATTTTTTTAATATATTCGTTTTTATGGAAATCGGTGCAATATCTGCATATTGTTTATATTCGATAGGAGGAGATAAAAAATCATATGTTTCATGTTTTAATTACCTTCTTTTATGCAGTATAGCAACCACTATAACATTAATATCTATAGGGTTCATACTGAGTAATTTTGGTTGCTTAAATATAGATTTAGTAGCCACTCAATTTAACAAACATCCAGCTTCATATAGGTCTATAGCGGCATTATTTTTGATAGGTCTTGCAATTAAATTAGCGGCATTTCCATTTCATTCATGGAAAACTCAGGTATATGAACATTGCTCTATAGCTATTACTAGCTTCATGCTACCAATAAGCGCAATACCAATAGTAATAGTATTATTTAAAATGAGATTTTTTATTAATGCATTCAATAATATAGAAATCATCTATATTTTTAGCTCTATTACCATTATTTCAAGCGCGATTGCATCTTTATCTGAGAAAAGATTTGTGAGGCTTGTTACTTACTCTTCCATTTCATCTGCAGGATATTTTATATTATTATGGGCCATGATAGATCACTCGATAAGTAGTGTATTTTTTTCTCTTTTAGTTATGGATAGTTTGATTAAACTGGGATTACTACTGATCCCATTAGGATTATTTGACAAAGATCTGCACGTCAATGATATTAGATTAGTTTTTAGGGGTAATAGTTCATTATTAGACAAAATGTCTTTTTGTGCAATGATTGCTCTACTATTTAATGCCGCTTCTTTACCCCCTTCTATGTTATTCTTTTTCAAAGTATCTATTGTACAAGAAATCTTTAAGGTTAATATTATAATAGGTGCGGTGATATTGATTTCCTCTGTAGCATGGATAAAAGTATATACTAAAATATTTATTAATATGATGTCTCCAACTATGTCTCAGAAAACTAATATAACATCAAAGCCAGTAAACAAATTAACCCAGATAGGAATCGTGGTAATTAATCTTTTAATTTTGCTACTTACGTATCATCACGAAATCTTCTCTTGCATAGAGCTGAAAAATCCAAAAATATCATGTACCACTATTGCTACATATGCATTATATGAAAACAATACCTCTTACTCCTTTTTTATTGACAGGAAGAATATATGATAAAAGCTTTCCTTATATCCTCCCTTTTTACTCTTATATGGCCAGCGCTCAATATTAAGAAGCGAGTTATATTATTATTACTGGTAGCTCACGCTGTTGCGAATATTTTGCTTGCATTTTATGCATATCGAGATCATAGCGAAGCTATAGTCACTTTCAGTATATTTTCTAAATATATTATTTCATTTAAAGAAAATAAGCTCGGATGGACATTATTATCTATTATCATACCTCTATGGTTGCCATCATACTTATATAGTGCCAGCTATTTATTTAAGAGTAAGGAGGGTAGGGATACGCGATTTTTATTTTTCTTAAATCTTTCCTTGATACTATGTATATTCTTGAGCCTTAGTGCTAATGCTATCACTATGTATATATTATATGAATTAATAACATTTAGTACAATACCCCTTGTTTCTCATAACAATAATCCTGTTACAAGAGCTGCGGTAATAAAATATATCAATTATTTAGTGTACTTATCCACATTACTTTTTTTGCCATCCATCATTTATCTTTCTATGTACTACGACTGCGGGCAGTTTGAAGCAGGAGGAAACAAACTCATGAATAATGATGAACCATATCTAAAATACCTTATTATTGGCACGATATTTGGGATCGCAAAATCTGCAATCTTCCCATTTTTCGGATGGTTGCCTGCTGCTATGGCAGCTAATTATCCAACAAGCGGCGCTTTGCATGCTGTTGTTGTAGTCAATTCGGGTATTTACTGCATTACAAAATTTATA
Organism: uncultured Rickettsiaceae bacterium; assembly: GCA_964351245.1. Taxonomy (GTDB): domain Bacteria; phylum Pseudomonadota; class Alphaproteobacteria; order Rickettsiales; family Rickettsiaceae; genus JANRKH01. Next base: position 14,946 of record CAYGNF010000021.1, read on the forward strand.
TACGAATTTTATGGCACTTATGTTTTTCAGGTATTTTTAGATCAGAATCAGTATATTTTAATATTGCCATCTATTGGCGTAGTCTATGCAGGTATTAACGGTATATTTGAGAATAATATAAAAAAGATTTTGGCCTGGTCTACAATATCATATCTAAATCTTATAATCGTAATTTTATTTTCCAATTTAGGAGCCACTTATGCTATGACTGGTTTATTAATCCACTCATATGTCAAAATTACTTTATTTTTTTTGTTTGGTTACTTATATTTACAAAAAGGAGCTACGAAAATTCAAGATCTTTCTGGGGTAGCATCGCACTTCCCTCTTTTTTACTGCATAGTCATACTGAGCGCACTGATTTTGTCCTCTCCTCCAGTGCCTATTCTAGGGGCATTTAAAACAATAGTCAAAGATCAAGCATATTATATGGGATTTCCAATAATGTTACTAACAGTAGTAATATCTACATTTTTTAACTTTATATATTTAGGTAGGATAATATTATTTATGAGCTCCAAATCTAATGCCGAAAAAGTACGAATCAATTACTTTGATACATGTGTTGTGATGTTTTGTGGTACCTTCATAATGTCTATTTGTATTATTTGTAATATAAAATCAATATATACGACTTTGTTTATATGATGAGTTTGATAATTTACTGCGCTGTTATTACTGTTTTTTTGGTGTATGAATTTTCATCAGACATCAAGTTAAAAGAAGCCTTCTTGTATCTAGCTTCAGGAATTATATTTTGCGTTTCCTTGCATAAATATAAAATTATTCATATAGACTCAAATCCTGCAAAATGGATTTTACTCTTTATTTTTCTAGGGTTTGTATCTTTAATGTGGAAGTTGCAACATTATTTTCACATGCTGACTTTTGAGTTTAGATTTTTAGAAGAGAAAATACAGAAAGTACAAAAAATTAGATTTTTAGGATATTTGAATCTCTCCGTTACAATTACAATAATTTGTCTTATATTTACCATGTTCATATATTTGTCATGAGATTAGTGCAATTTCTTGATTTTGCAGATAGATATAAAAACCCTAGTTTTTGCAACCTATTACCACAATACAGATGATAAAAAAAATTTTAGCCAATAGATTAATTAGAGCGATACTGTTATTTTCTTTTATCGTGATTGTTTCTGCCTCCCTTATATCATACTCTGAGCAGGATCAATCTTTTAATACATCAAGTAGTTATGAGCCAGAAAACATGATGAGTTATTTTGGGTCTCATATTGCAGATATTTTTATGCAATCCGTAGGTTACTTTATTTGGATTTTTGTTCTTTCTAATTTATTACTTTCTTTGAATATTATAAGAAATAATCCAAAGAGAATATTATTGAAGATGTTAGCAGGCATCTCTTCTGCGGCACTAGTTTCTGTATCTATCAGTATTATGGTACCATCTATTGGAGTTCCGGCTCATAAATATTTTGCTACAAACAGTAACATTGAAAATTATTTTTGGAAATTTGGTATTGGACTTAGTATATTTGTTACGGGCCTTATTTTATTTTACTATAGTACAGGAGCAAAGATGAGTGATATATTCTTGGGGTCCAGGTTACTCTCATCATTTTTTAAAAACAGGGCCAGCGATAAGGATTTTATAAAAATTGAACCATCTATAAGATCACACACTTTCTCAGATAATAAAAAGACTAACAGAAGAAATAATATTGATTCAAAAACTACTAAGCATAAGGAGCAGATCAGAGGGTTAGGTGATAGCGTTTTTGCCCTCCCGGAATCTGAGTTATTAAATAATACAAAAGAGACTAGCGTAGTAAGACAGAGCAATGCGGCGCTTCAAGATATGGCTGGGGATTTATTGTCAGTTCTGTCTGATTTCGGAGTGCGCGGAAATATAGTGCAGATAAATCAAGGACCAGTTGTAACTTTGTATGAATTTGAGCCGGCTGCTGGTACAAAATCCTCTAGAGTTATTGCTCTTGCAGATGATATAGCAAGAAGTTTATGCGCCTTATCTGCAAGGATAGCGGTTATTCCAGGAAGGAATGCGCTCGGTATTGAGCTGCCAAATCAAACAAGAGAATTTTTTAGAATCCGGGAATTGGTAGAATCGAAAGAATATGGGGATCATGCTTATCAATTACCTATTATACTCGGTAAGGATATATCAGGAAAGTGCACAATTGTAGATTTGGCAAAAATGCCCCATCTTCTGGTTGCAGGGACTACTGGATCAGGTAAGTCAGTTGCCATTAATACTATGATATTGTCCTTACTTTTTAAGCACACTCCAGAAGATTGTAGATTCATAATGATAGATCCAAAAATGCTGGAACTTTCTGTATATGACGGCATCCCTCATTTACTAGCTCCTGTTGTGACCGAGTCAGGAAAGGCTGTAGTAGCTTTGAAATGGGCGGTAAGAGAAATGGAAAATAGATATAAGCTAATGTCAAACCTGGGTGTTAGGAATATTAATGGTTACAATCAGCGTATTATAGATGCACTCGCAAAAAAAGAAGAGCTGACAAGGACTGTGCAGACTGGCTTTGATGTTGATACCGGTAAACCAATTTACGAATCTGTTGGAATTGAAATGAAACAATTACCCTTTATTGTGATCATAGTAGATGAAATGGCCGATTTAATGCTTGTTGCTGGTAAGGATATTGAATCATCAATTCAAAGACTTGCTCAAATGGCACGAGCCGCAGGTATCCATCTGATCATGGCAACCCAAAGACCCTCTGTAGATGTAATAACTGGAGTTATTAAAGCTAATTTTCCTAGTAGGATTAGCTTTAAAGTGACATCTAAGATTGATAGTAGGACTATTCTGGGAGAGCAGGGTGCTGAGCAGCTTCTAGGAATGGGTGATATGCTATATATGGGGAATAGCTCAAGGATTGTAAGGGTGCACGGGCCTTTTGTTGAAGATGCAGAAGTAGAGAAAATAAGTAATTTCTTAAAAAGTCAAGCAAGTCCAGATTATATAGATGCAGTCACGACCTCAGATGAAGAATTCGATCCAACATCTGATACATACGTTGATGCAGATGATATGAGTGATGAGGGTCTATATAAAAAAGCTGTATCTATAGTAAAAAATGATAGAAAATCTTCAACAAGCTATATACAAAGAGTACTTAGGATAGGATATAATAGAGCTGCCATTTTGATAGAAAAAATGGAAAAAGAGGGTATTTTATCCTCTCCAAATCACTCGGGAAAGCGGGAAATACTGATAGACGAGCATTGAGGGAATTTACAAGTCCAGACTTAATTACCCAGAAGAATAATAGCGCAAAACATATTTTGATTTATTAATATATAATATTTGATATAGTCTCTTTAATTTAAGTACATAGGAATATGAAAGATTTTGTAGTAGATACTCATTGTCACCTGAATTTGGGGCATCTCAAAGAAGATATTGGGCAATATGTAAATAATGCTTTGCTGAAGGGGGTGAAGTATCTACATACTATTTGTACTAAAATCTCAGATTTTGATGATATACTCAATATTAGTAACAATTTTGATAATGTATATTGTTCGGTAGGGTTGCATCCTTGTAATGTCGAGAAAGCAACTATAGTAGATTCAGAGCATTTGGTAAAATTGGCAGAGCATTCTAAGGTGATTAGTTTTGGGGAGACTGGTCTTGATTATTATCACCCATCATATGACAAGGATCTACAAAAACAATCATTTGTAAATCACATCATAGCCTCGCAAACGCTAAATCTACCCGTGGTAGTTCATACACGTAATGCATCTCTTGATACTCTGGACATACTTGCTTCTGAAATGAATAATAATGAGTTTAGTGGCATTATCCATTGTTTTACCGAAGATATGTTTTTTGCAAAAAAGATACTCGATCTCGGTCTTTATATTTCTGTTGCAGGAATTGTAACATTCAAAAATGCATCTGCGCTTCAGGAGGTAATAAAGCAAGTACCACTTGATAGGCTTCTTATCGAAACAGACTCACCATATCTTGCACCAACTCCGATGAGGAGTAAGCCTAACGAACCTGCTTATGTTTGCTATACAGCAGAATTTCTTGCAAATCTCTATAATATAAGCTATAGCCAGATAGCAGAAATCACTACTCGCAATGCATCACAAATATTCAAAAAAGCACAATTTTTGCCTTAAGGTAAATTACGACACTTTGGCAATTAGTATAATACTCCTATAACACACCCCTCTTCATCTTCAATCACTTGATCATATATATCAGATTTTTCTGCATCACTAATCACAAGAGGGGTAATTGCTACAGCATTTGTGACTGACTTCAAGTCATTAAGGCCATTTTCTGAAATATCTTTTAGAAATGATATTGATAGATCCCTTATTTCTGCTTTAATAGAGAGATTTTTTTCTGCCTTTGCTTTACGTACTAAATCTAAGATTCTCACCATCTTGATACCGATATCTTCAGATGAGGATCGTAAGACTGAATCCTGGATTGTAGGCCACGTCCCTTTTTCATGTAAAGAAGAATTGCCATATATATTGCTATAAATTTCTTCAGTAATATGAGGTATCACAGGTGCAAACATTAATAAAATAGACCTTAGGCTATAAAATAAAGTGTAAATAGCGCTTATTTGCCCTGCATTATCTCTGTTATTTTCATTGTAGCATCTTGTTTTAGAAATCTCTAAATAATTATCACAGAAATCTTGCCAAAAAAATGCTTCTATTAATTCCATCGCCAGCGCATATTCATAAGCTTCATAAGCATCACGTACTTTTGATAAAGTTTTTTGCAATCTTGATATAAGCCATAAATCAATATCATAATTTATTACTTTTTGCGCGACTATTTCTTCTAGCGATGCGCCGCGCATATCTATCTTAGTAAAATGACTTGAAGCGAATTTGGATGCGTTCCATAATTTATTTACTAGCTTTTTTCCAAGCTTGAGCAAATCTTCTGAGAATGCTGTATCTTGTCCTAGTTTTGAAGATGAAGCCCAATATCTGATCACATCAGATCCGTAATTTTCTATTATTGCTAATGGCGATACTATATTGCCCTTTGATTTCGACATTTTAGTTTTATCATGAGCTAGGCACCATCCACTGACCATGATATTTTTCCAAGGTAAAACATTTTGATGTAGGTGAGATTTGAGTATAGTGTAAAATGCCCAACTTCTAATAATTTCGTGAGCTTGAGGCCTTAAATCAAAAGGAAAGAGATTATCGTGATATTCTTCTGTGATATTATAATCCTTATTTATTGCTTTAGTTGCAAGCTGAGGTGATACAGAGCTTGTAGCCCAGGTATCCATCACATCGCAGTCTGGAATAATCTCATCCTTTGAATATCCATCTGGTAAATCCACAAGTGGGTCAACCGGTAATTTAGATTTATCTGCAAAAAGCAACTTACCTTCTTCTCCGGCTCTTTGAGAGTACCAAACAGGAAACGGCACTCCAAAAAATCTCTGCCTACTTATACACCAATCCCAGCTTATAGAATTAATCCAACTATCTAATTTGATTTTCATTGTATAAGGGTGCCAGGCAAGCTCCGAAGATCTTTGCAAAAGCTCTTCCTTGTGATTCGTGGTTTTAATAAACCACTGAGGGGTTGTAATAATTTCAAGAGGAGCTCCAGATC
>CAYGNF010000022.1:0-20004 GCA_964351245.1 uncultured Rickettsiaceae bacterium
CTATTGTTGCTGGAGAAAAATTTACTGCTCTAAAATTGATAGATGCGCAAAAAATGCAAAAGCAATTAAATAAAGCTGCATTAGAATCAACGCCCAATCAATCTTTACCCGAAGAAAAAACTAAAGATGCCCAGCAATCTCTGGAGACCGGGCCCTTCACTAAAGCCTTAGTGAAAAAAAATAAGGATATGATTGAGATCAAATTTCCCTTTAATGTTGATTTAGCTGCTGCGGCTTTTCAAAGGAATAATAAACTTATAATAGGGTTCAACAAAAAGGAGGATATAATCTTTCCGGACTCAAAGCTACTAACAACAAAGCCTAGTATCAGGTACCATGATGATGCAACTATAATATCAATCAAGATAGAAAAGACCCAGGCGCCAGAGTTAATAAAGCTAAATAATACATGGATTTTACGCATATATACTAAAACAAATCCTAGCAATAAGAAACATTATCAGATACAAAAATCTGTACAAGGAAATCAGATTATGGTTCATGGCGATTCATTTAAAAGTCTTATTAGATTTAGGGATGAAGAAGTAGGAGATACAATAACGATGGTCACTGATTCAAACGGATCTAAATCTGTTGATATTACACGATATTTCAATGATCTTACAATCCCCAAAACATTATCTGGAGCAGTAATAGTATGGTTAGCAGAAGATCTGAGCGCGAAAATCGTAGATGCTGGAGTAGAGATAGAATGCGAAAATCATCAAATGCCCCAAGAAGAGGTGGTAGCAAGAAGCGAATCCCCGAAACCAAGAGCATTGAAATCATATTTACCTCTCAACAAATATAAAGATCCACATTTGGATTTCGTATCAACTCGTATAGAACTATATAAGAAATTAGCCAGCTCAGATAAATCAAACGAGTTAGAGAATGCCGCGGAATTGTCTTACTTTTTCTTTTCTTATGGTATGTATCAAGAAGCGATAGGAGCTATTAATTTTCTTGATTACACTGAAGAGTTTTTAGCAAAAAATCCTGAGTTTCCATTTTATAAAGCAGTATTATATAGTTTAATGTCCCGGTATAAAGAGGCAAATGAAATATTGCATCCCATGCTCAAAATGAATATACCCGAGCAATTAAAGCAAGAAGTCAGTATGTGGAGTAAACATAATGATTTTTATCTTCATAATAATCCCGAACATATAGATGTACTAAAATTTATGGATAGTGTTTTAGCGGAATATCCTGATGAGTATTACTGGAAAATGATATTTGCCGAACTGGAAATAATATCTATAACAAACGATTTAAGTGTATCTGATACACTATTAAATAATCTGCGGCGCACAAGTGATCGTATTACCCAAGATAAACTCAATTACTTCAAAGCTGTTTTTTTTAAAAAGGCTAAAAGATATAATCAAGCTATGAACTATTATAACGTCATAATGTTAGATCCTAAAATGCCTCGCACTTATGTGCAAAGCCAGTTTGATAAAATAGACATGCTAATAAGAAATAATCGTATTGATATAGCTGATGCCGTAAATGAGCTTCAGAACCTCACTTTCTTATGGAGAGGCGATATATTAGAGTATAATATACTCTTCAAAATGGCCGAGTTACTACAGACTTCAAAAGAATATTTAAGAGCACTCAGAGTATATAAATATATACTAGATGCATTTCCAGATAGCTCAAGTAGGGTATACATAAGTAAACAGATGGTTGAGATATATAACAACCAAATCTTTAGTGAATATGGACTACATAGAGATATGCCTGATTTTCAACTGGTTTCCCTATATTATGAATTCAGAGAACTTACTCCCATAGGGGACGATGGTGATAAAATCACATTAGTCGTAGCCTCACGATTAATCAAATTAGATCTATTAGATCAAGCAGAGAAAATTCTTGACCATCAGATTAAATATCGTTTAGAAGGCGGGGATAAAATCCTTGCAGGAGATCATTTGGCTGCGATTTATATTCTAAATCACAAAGCTCAGCTTGCGCTTGATGTCTTAAATGAAACTGACGCATATAATTTTGGATTCCTCGAGCATATCACCAGAGTGCGTATGAAAGCTAAAGCTATGATTGATATGCAAGACTATGCTGGCGCTGTTGAAACATTAAAATACGACGATAGTCAGAGCGCTAAAGCAATAAAAGAAGAAGCGTATTTTCAGATGAGAAACTGGGAGAACTTTATTCTTCTTGCTGAATCATCGCTCCTACCTATACTAGAGTCAGATAAAACAATCTCTGAGAATTATGAAAAAGAAGTATTGCGTCTTGCTATTGCTTATTCTCAATCCGGGAAACTTGAAGAACTACAATCTATTAACAAACAACTGAAGACCGATAATCAATTACTCAGAGATACTATAAACTTGCTAATTGCATCATCAAATAGCATTAATATCTATGAGATCGATAGTAGGTTTAAAGTAAATGAAGTAGAGCGCTATTTCAATGCAGTAGTAAGTAAACTATTTAATTTTTAGGAAAACTACTATGGGTGTTTTTAATTCTATAAAAAATGCATTAACTAAAACTGCAACTGCTATTTCTGGTGTTACGGAATTATTTACTAAAAAAGGTATAGATAATAATACAATAGAGGAGTTCGAGGAAATTCTCTTACTTGCTGATTTTGGAGTCAAAACTACCAATAAAATACTAGAGCAGTTTAAAAAGGTTAGAATATCAAAAAATGATCCCCCTGAGACTTTTAGAAATGAGTTAATAAAAATAATATCGGAAATTTTAACAAAGAATCATGAAGTATTTCAACTCAAAACAGGTTTAAATATTATAGTATTTTGTGGAGTAAATGGTAATGGCAAAACAACTACGATAGGCAAGCTAGCGAATTTATTTGTAAATCAAGGCTCTAAAGTATTGGTTGCAGCATGTGACACTTTTAGATCCGCCGCTGTATCACAATTGGAAATATGGGCACAAAAATCAAATACTGAGGTTGTTAAGGGTCATGAAAAAAGCGATCCAGCTTCAGTTGCCCACAATGCGGTCATTAGGGCTCTAGAAGAATCATATGATGTGTTGCTCATTGATACTGCTGGTAGGCTACAGAATAAAAATAATTTAATGAGTGAATTAACGAAGATCATTAATGTAATTAATAAGTTATATAAAGAAGAGCTTAGAGTAATGCTTACTCTCGATTCTACGACTGGTCAAAACGCGGCAGTCCAAGTAGAAAAATTTAAAGAAGTCGCCCAAGTCTCTGGGTTAATATTTACTAAACTAGATGGAACTGCAAAGGGAGGATCAGTAGTAGGTATATGTGACGCATTTAATCTGCCTATTTTTTATCTAGCTTCAGGAGAGAATATAGAAGATATTCTTCCATTTGATCCGGATGATTTTGCGGAGGCCTTAGTTTCATGAAAAAATATCTTCTGGTTTTATTGCTGGGTAGCTTCATTGCTAATACATCTCAAGCGAGCGTAAAGAAAATTCTGGTAAGTATATATCCCCTAGGAAGCCTAGTGAAGATGATTATATCCAGTGAAGCCGAAGTGGAGGTGCTCCAGAAGCAAGCTTCCTGCCCTCATCACTATTCTATTAAGCCATCTCAAGCGAGTATGATTAAAAATTCTGATTATATCATTTATATAGACAGTAAATTTGAGCTATATTTAGGAAACTATCTTGCTTTATCCCAAGGTAAGTGGCTTGAGATAGCAAAATATATAGGATCTGATGTAGAAAATTTTCACTTCTGGATAGATAAAGTATACGCAATAAGAATATTAGGCGCATTAAAAGAATATTTTATTAGCGAGGGTTTCAACGCAAAAATATTAACGCAAAATTATGAAGAAGCTGTAGCTCGGATTAGTGAATGTGCCTACCCTCAAGTTTCTAATTGTATAATTGCGGGCGAAAGTCTAGCATATATACATAAAGATAATAGTATATATGTGCCCCGAGTTAATGGTCTAAAAAGTTATAATGAAATCGCGAGTAAAGCAAAGAGTAATAAATATAAATGCCTAATTTACGACCCATCCAATAATATCGGATCACTCTCTAATATTATAAGAACAGTTGCATTGGATATTGAAGACTGGGATCTAGGAGATATTGATATATCAGACTATTACATAGAATACATAGAAAATATTAATAACAAAATCTATGAATGCATCTCTGAGACTAAATTAGTAGACAAACCATAGAAATGATTATATGCATATAAAATTACATTATGATAACGAGTATGCGGTATAATCAAAACAAATATTATGATTTATTTCTTATAAGCTTTATTACAATTCTTATTGGCTCCAATCTTGCAGCCGGCAAAATATGCAATTTTTTTGGTATGCAATTAGATGCGGGGACTGCATTATTCCCAGCCCTCTATGTAATTAGTGACTTAGTGGCCGAAGTATATGGATATCAGCAAAGTCGAAAAATGATAATTACTGCACTTGCATGCAACATAGTTCTTTCGCTGTTTTTATTGACCACTACTGCTTTTCCTGCCTATCCTGATATCATGCATAATCAATCTTATGACCTTGTATACTCCATGTCATTGCGAATATTTTATGCATCAATGATTAGTTATTTTATAGGCGAAATGTTAAATCTCTCAATTTTAAGTTATTTACGTCAAGTCCTAGGTGGTAGATATTTTGTTTTGAGGGCTTTAGTGAGCACGATGATAGGAGCCACAATTGAAAGTTTTGTATTTTGTAGCATCGCGTTTAGTGATCTTATAACTTCTTATGAAATTGCTGTTATGAGTATGACTCTATCTGGAATTAAAGTATTGTACGAAATTCTTGTGATGCCTCTTGTAATTTTGATACTCAGGTACTTATCTTCCGCTACTGCCCCGAAGAAGCGTGCTTAAGTTTTAGCATTCCAGTGAGAGAGTTTGGAAAAATGCATAATACCACGCCATAAGATCATAGGCGCCAATGGAGTCTTGGTCTCTATATCTTCAAGATTCGGTGCATTATTCCAAGAAAACATTCTTGCTAATATAGACGATTCATCTATTATAATGCATTAAATATATAAATATTAGTAACATTATGACAATATATAACGAGATAGAGAATGTAATAAAAAATACTGATGTTGTATTATTTATGAAGGGCGTCAAAAACTTTCCACAGTGCGGATTTTCTTCTGTAGTATGTACAATACTCCAAAAACTCAATATCGAATTTTTAGATATCAATGTACTAGAAAATATAGAGATGAGAGATGGTATTAAGCAATTTTCAGATTGGCCAACGATACCTCAGTTATACATCAAAGGTGAGTTTATTGGTGGATGTGATATAGTGAAAGAGCTCTATAATTCCGGAGAACTCCAGAAGATACTCGAGGATAAGTTGGCGAATTCATAATGTATGCGATAGAAATAAATAAATTGACTAAGGTTTACAATAGTAGTGCTCCTAATGTCTCAAAAAATGCCCTCCAAGCAATTGATCTAAAAGTTGAGAAAGGTTCGATTTTTGGGTTACTTGGGCCAAACGGCGCAGGTAAATCAACTCTAATAAATATACTTGCAGGAATAGTGCAAAAAACTTCCGGCAAAGTAGAAATAATGGGCGTAGATATAGATACAGACCCAAAGCTAGCTAAGGCCAAAATAGGAGTAGTGCCACAAGAAATAGCTATTGATACTTTTTTTTCCCTATACCATTCTCTTGAGTTTTATGCCGGGTATTTTGGGATACGTAAGCCTAATAGAAAAACAAATGAGATATTAGAGGCGCTAGGGTTGATTGACAAAGCTCATGTGACCCCGCGGGCTCTTTCAGGGGGAATGAAGCGAAGATTCTTGATCGCAAAAGCGATGGTGCACTCACCCGAGGTGCTCATTCTAGATGAGCCTACTGCTGGAGTTGATCTTGAGCTTAGAGACCAACTGTGGAATTATGTAGTGCGCTTAAATAAAAGCGGTATCACCGTAATATTAACGACCCACTACCTGGAAGAGGCTGAGAAATTATGTGATCAAATAGGATTTATCGATAAAGGAGGGCTGGCCTTTTGCGATAGTAAAAATAAACTACTATCTACTTTATCTCAAAAAGAGGTGATTGTAACCTTATCGTCTGATTTATCTGATTTACCTAAGAATTTACTCTCTTATAATGCTACGCTCATTACTCCCAATGTTCTTATGATACAATATAATAAAAACCAGGTTGCAATAGGAAAAATTATAGCAGATATATTAATAACCGGACTTGAAATTATTGATTTACAGATTAAGGAAGGAAAGCTAGAAGATATCTTTAGACAAATATATAAAAAATAATATATTTGCGATGTAATGCCTGTCAACTTCATGAGTTAATGCAATATTTATTTATGTGATTATGATGAGCATTTTACTGTAAATCTATATCCCAGTCCTTGCATACTCTATCTCTTCTTTCATGCAAATTAGTAATTTTCATGTTGACCTTCGCTACATAAAAATATGCAATAATTTCAGGTATAGTAAAATATATTAAAAACCCAACAAAAGTAATACTATATATGCTAAGCCATGCAAAAGGGTCTATTATTGTATCCTTGGCAACTTCGTTAATCGAATGAGCAAAATATAGTTTTTTAAGATATGGCATTATACCAATGAGGTTAAAGGTGCATATAGTAGCTGATGCACATTTGTGATTGGCTTGATCAATAAAAATAGTAGATATACCTGGCAAGATTGCAGCAGAAAAGAAGATAAAAGCGTGTCTTGAGTGTAAAAAAATTCCCATACCCAAAAGCACTAACAATATTTTAATGATTGCAGTAGCATAGGAAAAACCCTGGTTACTATCACTCATTATACCCTCCTATTCAAATATCAAAATTAATGAAACAGCAAAGCATAGTATATAAGATATTAATACTGTTATTCTTTGTCCGTATAGCACTCCTTGCTGTCTAATGTCTTGGAGTTTAGAGAAAGATTCGATTTGACTATCTAAGGCTTCGGCTTCTTTGCAGGCTTTAAAGTAACCACTTTGGTCATTAATATATACTTTGGGATGGGTCAACATCTCAAGTACATCAGATAATAAACCTTCATTCGCTGCAGCTGTAATTTTTTGCTTCAATGCTTTTTTGGTTGTAACATTGCGCAGCTCTTTATCAATAAAATGAGTCATTCTTTTGCATAAAAGATGCGAAATATTAGCTAAAGTTAGGTCCGATACTTGTTTTTTTGCAAGCGCGAATATTGAAAGTAAGTAGATCGAGAGCTCATCTGAGTTAGCTGGTATATCTTTTAACATACTAATATAGACTTCGCGCCTCAAATTGATCTTGTGGGCAATAAAACTTATGATGTGTTGATCGAAAATTATCTCTTCCTCGCTAGAGCCAGCAATATAATCTAACTTCACCAGCAAATCTTTTAAGGTGGTAATATAGTCACTATAGACCAGCTTGCTTAAGCAAGGCATATCAGGATTAAGGTGATATAAAATTCTCTCGGTTCCACAGCCTCTAATATTACTATGATAAAATCCTTCTATCTGCTCTAACAATTTCACTATATCTGTATCTATTTCATCTTTAGCGATATATAAAAACCTATCTTGCCAAATATTTTTTAAACATATATTCAACATTATATCAATATGCGATCTATTATTTGTTACATGGGCATTAAACATCATGGATCCAAAAGATTGGATCTGGGATGCAAAAGTGCCCAATCTGATAGGACCCTCCGGATCTAAGGCAATTATAGCCTTTGCTAGCCTATCTTCTTTGCCAATAAAGCCTCCTATGGAACTTTGCTTGACAACAGCAGTATTGATGAGCTCGTCTAATGCGTCTATAGCCTTGCTCTTGCCCAAACTTCGTTGAATCCACTTGATAACACGATCTTCATTTAGAAAATTTAATCCCTTATCCCAGGAATGGTACAAGGCGCTGGCAAGACCCCTTTGGTGACTGTAGTTTTTGCCATTAAAATTTACAGGAGAGAACATATCTTGTAGCTCTGTAGACGCAGAAGCTTTGGATTCCGAAGATGCAATTATGTGCTCTGATTTATTATACATCCAGTCTAATAAATTACCAAGCTTCCACCTCATGGAAACATCGTCTGACATGCATCCTTTGATCTGCGTTCTTATATCATCAGATATTCTCCGATTTCCTATTATCGCCTTTAGCGAACCTAATTCTAGTCTCTCTTGTGGGAAGGTACTGAGTGATTCTGTGGATATACCTCCGCTACCTAAAAATGTATATAACATAGTAACCCCAGCAGCATATATATCGGCCGAGATACTTGATGTTTTTCTACCGCACATATCAGCATCAGAAATTTCTACCGCCAGGAAATGTGGGCGCTGAGTAGAATGAGGGTAGGTAGCGAAGGGCTCTTTTAAAATTAATTTATCTTCATCAATTATAATATTACTCGGACAGATATTACCGCAGTTAAAGTGGTTATTTTTACAAAATTGTATTACCTCGCATAAGAAGGGTAATAGCTTTTGCACTAAATACTCAGAATTATCTGTAGGAAGATTTTTTAGATGAGCTTCTAGAGTGCTTGTATAATCATACCATGGTACAATCACAACAATGTGCTTAGAGGGATTAGTAGAGATCTTAATTGTAGCTGAGGCGATAGGATTATTGATAAATGGTGTAGGGGAGTTTTGTAGTACATCTATCATTTTAGTATCTACATTAAATCCCCTATCAAACACTATAGCAAAATACTCTTTACCAGAATTGTTGCTATAAGCTTTGTAATATTTTGCATGCTTGCTGGATAATGGCTCTATAGCCTCATCAAAACTAATTCTATAAAGATTATCTACAATATCTATAGCTGCAGAAGATGAGCTCGGTATTTGCGGTCCTTGCTTTGTGACTACGCGGTCTTTGGATGTATCAGATTCATCTTTCATAGCAGTTAATTAAAAAACTGGTTTATGCTTAGTATCTCGACTAAATCTATTTTATTCAAATCAGCTATCATATCTATGCTCACTTGCCCCCGACTTACTTCCGATACTCTTCCTACTAATATACCTCTAGGATAGAAATCACCCTCTCCTGAAGTTTGCAATAGCTCTCCTTTAGCTATCTCTGCCTTATGATCTAGATGCAATAAAATGCCTCCTTGGTCTGTATTACCAACTAAAATAGCATTTAAAGCACTCTTAGTAGTTATAACAGGAATTCTTGAGCTTCCACTATTTATTAGCATTGCCTTTGAATAATTTTGTCCTACTGAGACAATTCTACCCGCAAGAGCACCGTGAGATAGGACTATATCATTAATTTTCACGCCACTATTTTGTCCGCAGGAAATAACCGCAGCTCCGCCTGTCTCAGAAGTAATGCGGTATATTACTTGAGCCTTGATGCTATTTTGGTGAAAAAACTTATAGAGATTGATAGACTCCATAGTCTCTTTGTGTACTGCATTGGTGAATTTTAACTCCGTAACTCTCTGACGCAATTCAAAATTCTCAATTTTTAAATTCACATTTTCTGTGTGCAATCTATTGAGCCTTAAAATGCTAGTGATGTAATGTATTGAGCTTTGTAGCATTATGTTAGCTGGATTGATAGCTCTTGCATAAATTAGCCCCTGGATATCAATGATAGAAAGCTTCGTGAAATTGACACTAAAGAATATAGAAACAGAAATAATTATTACTCCTAAAATATAGAATATACTATTAGGAAAATATGAATTCCTAATCGCTACTTTAGACGATGCATGATATTTTCTTACTCTATTCTCAATCAAGGCCATAGATTTAATCCTGCTTAAAAAGTACGTGTTTTAACTTTTGAAAATCATCAAGTACTCTACCTGTACCATTTGCAACACAAGATAGTGCGTTGTCCGCAACAAAGACTGGGAGTTTTGTGGCGTCTTTAATCACTTGATCAAGATTGTTTAGCAAAGACCCACCACCAGTCATCACAATGCCCTTATCGGCAATATCAGAAGAGAGTTCTGGGGGGGTGCTTTCAAGAGCCGTTTTGACAGCTTCGATAATTTGACTCACAGGCTCCTGCAAGCTCTCAGAAATTTGGTGCTCACTAAGTAACATCTCTTTTGGAATTCCCATGACGAGATCCCTACCCTTAATTTCCATCATTCTCCCTTCCTTATCGGGATGTATATAAGCTGTTCCTATTTGTTTTTTAACTTTTTCAGCAGTAGATTCGCCGATTAATAGGTTATAATTGCGTCTAATATATGAAATGATAGCTTCATCCATTTTATCGCCTCCTACTCTAACAGATCTAGAATATACTATACCACCAAGCGATAGTACTGCAACCTCCGTAGTCCCTCCCCCTATATCTACTACCATAGATCCCGTGGGCTCAGTCACTGGCAACCCCGCCCCGATTGCGGCTGCCATGGGCTCCTCTATCAGAAATACTTCTCTTGCTCCAGCGCTTTCTGCCGCTTCTTGTATAGCCCTGCGCTCTACGGGAGTCGATCCGGAAGGGACGCACACTACAATCATTGGTCCAGTAAAGCTACGCCTGTTGTGCACCGTCCTAATAAAATGCTTGATCATTTCTTCTGCGCCCTTGAAATCAGCTATTACACCATCTTTAAGGGGCCTGATAGCTTCAATATCTGTAGGAGTTCTACCAAGCATCATCTTGGCTTCATGCCCAAAAGCATAAGGCTTATAGGCGCCATGGTACTTAATTAGCGCAACTACAGAGGGCTCATTCAGCACTATTCCTTTGCCTTGTACATAAACAAGGGTATTGGCAGTACCAAGGTCAATCGCCATATTAGAAGAAAGCCATCCAAACAATTGAGAAAACATATCGATATAAATTTTTAAAGTACTACATTTATACGATTTCAAATTAAATTTGTAAATAGCAGCTTTGAATAAAATGTATATATTTATAGTAAGAGTCTAATATATCAATTAGTAAGGTTAGATTCATATCTTCAAATGTCATAATCCTTGTATCATTAATATCACCTATAGGATTTTAATATTAAATATCCTCTCTTTCAAATTGAAAATCTGTACTCATGTATACCATTAAAACACTATAAAATTAATATTATTATGAATAATTATTCTAAACTACAATATGAAATCAAAAATATAGCAAATATTCTGAGCTAGGATGTAGCAGTAAATACACCTAAGAATTCTATAAACAGTATGTCAAAAGAAATAGAGGAATTATCTAAAATTATTGACGAAAAATTACTGTCACCACAACTGATTGGATTAATAGAAAATATCAACTTACACAGTTCATATGACGCCCTCTTCCGCAGAGTTTGTATCTTATCTTAAAAACAAATATTTGTCCTAAAGTGGTATTATGTCAATCTCAAAAAATACACATAGTAAATTTAGAGCTTATATTTTACTGCTCCATCAATTCTAAAAATGACGAATCTTAACTGAGTTCTGATTGACTCTATATGAAAACTTTGTAGCCTCAGGATACTAGTTGGATTACATCCTCAAACCCTGGAAAGGATTTATTATGATTGAAATCTAAAATTTGAAATTTTATATTTTATTAATAAAATCCTGCTTATAATAGCACCCACTACAATAATTGTTACTACTACAGAAATATTAAATAGTGATGAAGTATTAGAATGAATTTTAATAAATATACTAAATATTAATCCCCACAAAATTGATATTTCTGGATTTAAACTACCATTAAACGACGTAATATGTTTCTTTTTTGTCAAAAGATCTCGAGCTATTGTCCCTAAGTCTGATACTAAAAACGCACATATTGGACCCCAAATTTCAAGTGGGCGAAACTCATTTAGTGCGGCGTAAGTTGCACCGGTAATTATAAAGCATGATTTCCCCACTACATCTGTTAAAGTAAAAAATTTTTCCCAGTATATTTGGAGTATCTTAGCATTCACTGGATCACAATTATAAATATCAAATAGTCTTGTAATGGATATACCAAATATTCCTACCGCGCACGAAGTCATAATATAAATTGTAGAGTATTGTAGACTGTTGGATGTATCATTGATTATAAAATCTCGGATGTAAGATGCTGGGATCGACGGCAAGATACCAATCACGACAGCGCTAAATAAAGACATATTATCCTTTGCCCCAAGTGCAACGCCAGATAAAGCAAATGCTATTACTCCAATTAAAGTTACATAGTTAAGCCAGCTAGATTTTATAGCCTCAAGCAGCATGGATTTAAAAAAATAATCGCTTTTTATTCTTTCTAGAGTGCCATTTTTTTTCATATCTGCAATAGCTTTATTGATTTTCCCCAATATTTCTGGGTTAGTCGTTTGTTTGCTTAGTATAAATGACATAGGAGTACTCACTCCCATAGGTATTTCTTTGATCACGCTCCCAAGCTTATTTTTTAGGACAATAGAGCTACCCACTAATTTATCTACAATAAAACCATCTATTTCCCCATTCATAATTTTTTTTAAAAAATCCATTGGATTCACTATATTAATTACAATGTCTTTATTTGAAGGATCTTTGATAAAATTCTCTAATGATGCATTGCCCTGGACTACTGCCGCACTAACCCCTATTTTAAAATCCAGAGATCTCGCTTCTGCTATAAATTCTTTTATATTATTAAATGATATACTTTTTGAAGAATCTACTAAAACGAATAAGGAGTCTTCTTTATTTCTATAAGAATCAGAAAAATATGCATACTCAGATTTTGTATCATCAAATATAGCGCCAGTAGCTATATCTCTTGCGCCTATTTCTATATCTTCATAAAGCTGCTTGCATGATGATTTGCCATGAAACTCCAGTGCGATACCAGCACTCTTGGCTACTACTTTGATGATATCTATATCCAGTCCGCTCAATTCCTCGCTATAAGGCAAATACTTGATGAATTGATAAGGTTCAAGCTCGCACCATCCAGTGATCATAATATCGCCATCATCGCAATTATAGTGTTCTAGATTTTCTGCAGAGTGATTATTATTCTTAAGGCATTGCATCAAACGAGGGTTCGATTTGTATAGTGACTTCTCGGGTGAAGTATAATCTGTAAGACTACCATGTGCGTAGAAGCTATAATGTGTAAGTAATATTATGGTACAGGCAATAATTTTCAGTCTATAAATCATAAATATTAGATTATTTGAATATTATTATATCTCTATATTATGTATTTGTTGATAAAATACTAATAAGTACTTCAATATTTTTATATTTTTGTGCTGCTTTTCCTACTGTCAATGTCAACGAAAGAGGCGTAATGCCCCGCAAAAATAGGATTGTTGATTTAATTGTTTCTAGTGCTTATAAGATAAGTGATAAGATTTTATTAAAAATAACCTTGTGATTTAATAAAATTGAGAGACTATTTGGTTGCTTATTCATCATCATAAAAGATTGTGAAGAAGAAAACTGGATGAAATATCCAGTGAATTTTCCTCTATCTTATAAGTGCTAGATACAATGAATTGCCTGGTCTTGCACAATAATCTCTATATGATTAGTTGATTTTAGATCCGGGGTTTTACTTAGAATTAATTGATTGTTTAAGTTTCGCGGCAAGTCTACTGATAGTCCTTGATGCGCGATTTTTTGTAATTGCACCTTTCTGAGCCCCTCTAGATAACTCCGACTGCACTTTCACAAAAGCAAGGCCGGCTTGCTCTGCGTTATCTGGCTGCTTACATTCTTGATAAACTTTTTTAATATAAGTCTTAATTCTACTGAGTCTATTTTTGTTAACTGCAGTTCTGAACTTAATTTTTCTGATAGATTTTTTTGATGAAAGTTTATTAGCCATGGATTTTATCTACTCACTTACTTTATATGTAATATTTTTTTCTGTTTTACTTGGTAATTTTACGTTATTCTCTTCTTTGGTATCGGCAATTTTTATACCTTCTGTAGATTTGCTGTCCAAGCTTTTTGAATCATCGACCCCTAAGTTTTTTTGTTTTATTGAAGCTTTGGAGTTTTTGGATATATTTGTAGTATCCTCCCCAGAATTATTAACGCTGAAAGACTTTGAGGTGTTATTATTACTTTCTAGCACTTGATCTAGCAGCAGCCTGCCTTTTGCTTCTGTATTCCTATCTACAAATTCTATATATGCTATAGGAGCCACATCACCATATCTAAATCCGGATTTAATAATTCTAGTATATCCCCCTGGTCTTTTAGAATATCTAGAGCCCAGCACTCCGATAAGTTTGCGTACCGCAAGCTCATCTTTGATTTTAGAGATAAGATTCTTGCGAGCTTGCAAAGTATTTTTTCTTGAGGTAGTCACGAGTTTTTCTACGTATCTTCTTAACTCTTTGGCTTTAGGTAGAGTTGTTTGAATCTGCTCGTGAGTAATCAAAGCTACAGCCATGTTTGCAAACATAGCTTTTCTGTGACTACTAGTTCTGTTTAGTTTTTTTCCTTGTATATTATGGCGCATATTTTTATTCCAGATTAATATGGATCTTCGTATTTTTTCGCAAGATCCGTAAGATTTTCAGGAGGCCAATCCGGCACTTCCATTCCAAATTTAAGATTGTAAACACCTAAAATTTCTTTTATTTCATTCAAAGATTTACGTCCGAAATTTGGGGTTTTGAGCATTTCAGATTCAGTTTTGATTATTAAATCACCTATGTAAACAATATTATCATTCTTCAGACAATTTTGAGACCTTACTGAAAGCTCGAGTTCATCAACCTTTTTTAATAGAACTGGGTTGAAAGGTAGCTCTTCTAATGCTTCTGATGTCTCCTCTTCGGACTCTTCGAAAGTAATGAAAGTTTGCAGTTGATCTTGAATAATTCTAGCGGCTAGAGAGAAGGCAAGCTCAGGGCTTACAAAACCATTAGTTTCTATGGTCATAATTAGTTTATCATAGTCTGTGACCTGACAAACTCTGGTATTCTCAACTTTGTAACTCACTTTTCTTACAGGGCTATAAAGAGCATCTATATTAATGGTACCAACGGGCTGATCAGTATCTCTAATACTCATAGCTGGTACGTACCCCCTGCCTGTTGTGCAGGTAAATTCTATATCTAGACTAGCATTTTTCGCCAGAGTACATATAATTTGATTTTTATTCAATACCTCAACATCAGCTGTTGTATCTATCATTCCAGCATTTACTTCACACGGGCCTGTAGCTTTTAATCGCACCGTTTTTGCTTCTGAAGTATTCATTTTGATAATTACAGATTTAAGATTCAGTATTACATCTGTGATATCTTCTTTGACTCCAGAAATTGATGAGAACTCGTGTTCTACACCTGGTATCTTTATAGAAGTAATAGCGCTCCCTTGAAGAGAAGAAAGTAGTACGCGTCTAATACTATTGCCCAAAGTATGGCCCCAACCCCTCTCGAGTGGCTCCACTATTATTTGCGCTGTATTGGGTGTGTGTTCATCAATTGCAACCAAAACCTTGCTTGGCTTAATTAATGTATTCCAATTTCTATTCAGTAATGACATATTATTTATACTCTTGAGTTAGACTCTTCTTCTTTTTGGTGGTTTACAGCCATTGTGAGCGACCGAAGAAACATCTGTGATTGTTGTTACTATAAAACTCTGATTAAAAACTGCCCTCAGAGCTGATTCTCTTTGAGAGCCCGCTCCCTGTACTTTTATGGAAAGAGTCTTTAAGCCATGCTCTTTTGCCTCAACAGAAGCTTTGTCCACTACTATCTGAGCAGCAAATGGGGTAGCTTTTTTAGCGCCTTTAAATCCACTAGCACCAGATGATGATGCAGCTATTGCATTACCTTGCACATCAGTAAAAGTAACAATAGTATTGTTAAAGGTAGCCTTAATATGAACTACCCCCAATGAGATATTTTTTCTTTTTTTCTTATGTTTTGCTCCCGCAACACTCATTATCATTCACCTTGTATTATAAATTTGTTTACTTAGTAACTTTTTTCTTGCCCGCAATAGCGACTGCCTTACCCTTTCTTGTTCTAGCATTAGAGTGGGTGTTTTGCCCTCTTACCGGAAGCTTTCTTATATGTCTTAAGCCTTGATAAGACCTAATGTCTTTCTTCTTCTTGATATTAAGACTCACTTCTCTTCTTAAGTCTCCTTCTACGCAACATTCTTTTTCTATGATAGATCTAATAGCAACAAGATCGGAATCATCCAAATCTCTAGCCCTTTTATCTTCAGGTATTTTTGCTTGTGCGCATATATTTTTTGATACAGTAAGACCGATACCATGTATATATGTAAGTGCGATAATAACGCGCTTATTTGTAGGTATATTTACCCCAGCGATTCTAGCCATTTAGTCAGAACTCCTATATGTATATGAGTGTAATATTATGAAGTAGGATAATATTAAAATAACCAACTTTGTCAACTATTTTAATTGTGATTTTTTAATATGATAGCTTACTCCTGAAATATTTACAATAAAAAGCGGGTCTATAATACACCACACCCTAGAAATTACCATGATCTTACCTATTTTTCTATCTGCTCTATTACTCTTTTTTCTGGTATAACTATAGTAATTTCTGTGCCTATGCCTATCTCGCTATCTATATGTAGTGATGCATCGTGAGCTTTTGTTAGAATGAGTACAATAGGAAGTCCCAGACCGTATGATTCAATTGGATTAGCAGATTTATTACTCTGAACTGTGCCATATTTTCTTAGCGCAATTTTAATTTCCTCGTTAGTCATACCTATGCCTTGATCTCGGATAATCACCTTCATTCTTCTACCGCTACGTTTTGCTTCTATAAAGATCGTGGTATTGTCCAATGAATATTTGTATGAATTAGAGATGATGTTGTTCATCATTTGTAGTAGCTTTCGTTTATCTCCTAGTACAAAAGGCAATGATTTATCAATTTTACATCTAATATTGATTTTCCTGGAATGAAATCTTGTTTGATTTGTTTTGACCGCAATGTCTATTACTGCAGATAAATCACACACTTCTTCTATCAATCTAAAATTACCCCGCGCTACATTCTTTTCATCTAAAATATCATTGATAAAATCAAGTATAAGCTTTGCATTGTGATAAATGCCTGACACATACTCCCTGTATTGCTGAGGCACGGGGCCAAATAATTGCTTAGAGATCATTTCAGAGCCCGTTAGGATGAATCCCAGAGGTGAGCGAATTTCGTGAGCAGTGTAAGATAAAAAATCCGATTTTGCTACCATGGCTTTTGTGGCAATAGAAGATGCTTGCTCTGCTTTTGTCCTAAGCCAAGTCTCTCTCTTATATATGATTGCAACTATCGCAAGAAAAGATACAGCGAGAACCGAAATTTCAATAAATTTTATTGTCACTTTTTTAGTGTATGTAGATTTAATGTACATAGGGTCCAAACTCACTATGAGTAAATAAGGTTTATTCTCAATTTTATGAGCTAGAAAATTTGATCCACTTAGCACTTGAATATCTGATATCTCTTTTTGCTTATCAGAGAAAAAATTTACCTTGTGTGTTGCCATCTCCAGGTTATGATTAATAATAGTTTTATTGTTGTTGGTAATTCTTGTGGCGTTGAGTGGATATGAAGTAATAACATTCATTTTATTGTCTAATACAACGAACTCCGTCATATTGTTTCTTCTATACATTTCTATATCTTCTAAAATAGCGGCTGTCTCAAGCTGTAGAAACAAACTTCCTATATATTCTCCTTTGTTATTAGTAAGCCCTAGAGCGAGGTCTAAAAAAGGTATATCATTGATTTTAATACTAGGATTTTGACACGAGAATATTTTCCCAGGAACAAGTTTAGATAATCTAATATTTGAATAATGTGATATGTTAGTTCCAATGGGCATCTTGCAGTCTTTATTAACATTATGAACAATGCCATTTTTATCTATCCAATAAAAACCCCTCCACCCAAAAAATCTTTTATCATTAATATTAAGGCTGTAGTGAGATAATGTATCGTCAATTTTTGCAAGAGAGTACTTATTTGACTTAAGTATAGATGCGATTTGATGTAATACGTGAGAAGAATACTCAATTTCATCTAAAAAAATCTTTTCAAGAATTTGGATTTCATCTCTCATTCTATCTAAAGTACTATGCTTCCTATCAATATACATTTTGACAAAAGACATGCTCACGAGAATAATTACTTCAACGGAAATCAGTACTATTATGACTTTTAAGTTAAAGTTATAATCATCGGCTCCTATAGTTTTTTTAGATTGCTCTATTCTCATAAAAATACTATTATCTTTTACTTAAATTAATGATTGATATAGCCATATATATTCAAAGAATCTTGCTGCAATATAATTAGCGCCTGCTTTAGAACAATATATAAAATTCTAATTGTGTACAAAATATACTCCAAATACACTCTTGTTGATATCACTCATAATGCCATAAATAAAGGGAATTTTTAGCCTATAAGATTTTGACATCTAGGGCTTTATACTCAGTACAATACTATATACTGTGGCGACTAATATTATTAAGTCTTAACATATAAGCAAGTAAATTCTATACATGAAAATTAAATTAACCAATACTCTATCGAATAAATTAGAGATTTTTCAGCCACAGCACAGTAGCCAAATAAAAATCTATGTATGCGGACCTACAGTATACGATCACCCTCATATAGGTAATGCAAGAGCATTAGTTGTGTATGATCTACTTTTCAGATTATTACAATCTATTTACAAGAATTATGAAATAATATACGTACGCAATATCACTGACATAGATGATAAAATTATTAATAAAGCAAGAGCAGATGGTGTAGAAGTATCAGAATTAACCTCCAGAATTATCGCAAGCTTTGAAGGAAGCTGCAAGTATCTACATTGCCTTAGCCCCACTTTTGAGCCTAAAGCATCCGATTATATCCATAAAATGTGCGATATAATACAGATTTTAATTGATAAAGGTCACGCATATCAATCATCAGATCATGTGTATTTTGCTGTTGAATCTTATAAGAATTACGGAGCTCTTGCAAATAGAGAAATCGCTAAAGGTAAGCAAGGCGCAAGAGTAGATGTTTCTAAGGCAAAACACAGTGCAGAAGATTTTGTACTGTGGAAACCCTCTACAGATGGAGAAATAGGCTTTAATTCCAAATGGGGTAAGGGGAGGCCAGGTTGGCATATAGAATGCTCTGCTATGAGTTATGAGTTTCTTGGTGCAGATTTTGATATTCACGGCGGAGGGGCAGATTTAATGTTTCCGCATCATACAAATGAAATAGCCCAAAGCTGTTGCGCTTTTCCGGGTTCAACCTACGCTACAACATGGGTACATAATGGTTTTGTAACTGTAGAAGGCGAGAAAATGAGCAAATCTTTAGGCAACTTTATCACGATCAATGATATTATGAATATGAAGATCGATGGCGAAGTGCTCAGAATACTCTTGCTCAGCGTCAACTACAGATCTCCTTTAGATTATAATAAAAAATTACTCCAAGATACTTTGGGAACCTTGCAATATTTATATAGAGCACTAAGAGGCTTTAATAATATTACGGAGTTGGCCTTTACCGATTTGCCAGAGGAGTTTACTAATCCAATTCTAGATGATCTCAATACACCACTTGCACTATCTTATATGATAAAACTAGCAGGCCAAATAAACAAAACACAAATGCTAGAGGAAGCAAATATATTATTTTCTTGTGGTAGATTTTTGGGTATTTTTAACAAAGCCCCAGAATCTTGGCTACAAGGAGAAGAGGAAGTAGAATTAATAGAGGACTTAATTCAACAAAGAGCGCAAGCAAAAAATGAAAAAAAATGGGATATAGCCGATCTCATCAGATCTAAATTATTGAATATGGGCATTATTCTCGAAGATAGGAAAGACGGCATCACATTATGGTCCCGTAAATTATAAATCATCAATGTATATTAGGAATCAAAAGAGATTTTGCTTTGTTAGCAATATGCGCATTATCATAATGAATTTATTTAGATTATTAATAAGTTATATTTTTGTCTCAATCTAAACGTAATTTTCACTGATACTTGTATAATACTTATTTAATATTGAT
Organism: uncultured Rickettsiaceae bacterium; assembly: GCA_964351245.1. GTDB lineage: Bacteria > Pseudomonadota > Alphaproteobacteria > Rickettsiales > Rickettsiaceae > JANRKH01. The sequence continues at coordinate 20,000 of CAYGNF010000022.1, forward strand.
AAATT
>CAYGNF010000023.1:0-16382 GCA_964351245.1 uncultured Rickettsiaceae bacterium
ATGACTACTGATAAATAAATCTGTAGCTTTACAAAAATCATCTATAAAAACAAATAAATCTGTGATATCTTTTTTCATGGAAGTAGCTCTTTTATTGTCAAAAAACTAAAGAACTAAACTACTTCCAACCTATATGTCAATAGGTCTTATGCTAATTTCTGCATAAATCAAGATTTTGAGAAAATGAGCATCAAGAAACCCCCGTTTACCTCCTTTGTAATCCATTATTGGGGTTGATAATAAGCCCGAGTGGTTTACAATAATGCCAGAATATCAAAAGGCGCTTTGCCTAAAATATAAAGATAAATTAAAAGGGGGGCAGATAATGTCTTCTCAAATCAGAAATATGCCGGGTATCAGAAATGGTTTCGAAAAAATAATCGCAATACATACAGCAACAACGCAATATGATATAGAAATATTATTGACATCAAAACATGCAGCTGCAATTGCTGCTACTACAAACAAAGATAAATATAACCAAGATATATGCAATCTCAATGCAGCCCAAGCTCGAGAATGGATGGGTTACGATAAAGAAGTCCATTGTGTTACCCTCAATTCTAAATTTTCTATTCCTGGCATATCTGCGCTAGTAAGGGATTTCTCTATAGTTCAGCAAACTAAGGAAGCTATGGCGCATGTTGGAGGTAGTCATACAAATAGTGCTTATAATGACCTTAGAATGGCTCCAGGAGCGAGTAATTATGACGGTGCAGAAGATTTGATTAAGGAGATTGCAGAGCACTTAGGGGAACAATTAGGGGAACAATTAGAACTGAAGAGGATTAAAAATTACTTAATTACTGGAAAAGGACGGCAAAATATAGATCTAACAAAGATTGATGACAAAACTCTTAGCAAGAATAGTAAGAATATTCTGGAAAACACAATCAAACTAAAAGAAATGATTGAAACAAGAAAGGGTGGTAAGTTATGGGGTACAAATCTCAATATAAAAATACCAGCACAGATTGCCATCATCACTAATGCAATTAGCGATATAAAGGAACCAGATGGTACAAAGTTTGATGAGATACAAGCACAAAACACTCTAACGATGTGCGCAAGTGGAAAAGATAGAACTGGAGGGGAAATGCATTATACTACATCACAAATATTTGCAAATTATTTAGGTATGACTCGTGACGAAATTAACAAAGCTATAATGCCTGCACAACATACAGCCCATATCAATGGCTCTCCTACTTGTGGAGGCGGTAGTTGCGGTGGATATGGCACCAAAACAATAGGTGTAGCTGATAATACTGCAAAGTCTTTAATGCAACCCTCGGCTAAGGGGAATAATTTTAAAGGCCAGTCTATGATAAAGAAGATGCAAGATGGTTTTTCTGCAAAAACCGGTGATGTTCTTAATTTTGGGCAAGCTATGATTAGGGGCAATAAGGGAGGCGATAAGGAAAGCACTAGGCAACAATAATATGCTCGATATTGCTATTATGTAGTATTATGTTTTGTATCAATATACCAAGTTATAAACCAGCTCTAATACCAGAGCATAAATCCATTAATTTGGTAATATGGCTCTTACTCAATAAAGGGAGTTTAATACCAAGTTTAGATAATGCCAAAGGATTTTCTGGTAATTTTTGCGCTATTATATTTATCTCGTAGTCCGAGAGGATCCTCCCCCTAGGCATATTAAGTTCAATGGCACAAGTCTCCCGGAAGGATGCAAGAAATTGTATCTTTTTTAGAAAATAAGGGCTAGTCTCCTTGGTTTGCACTTTTTTCCATAATTCATGAAATTTGACACTATAAAACTCATCAGAGCTAAATGATTCCATGAATTTACAGAAATTAATAAATATTCTCTTGTGTTCCATGGTAGCTTTGAGTGTATCGTGCAATGATATTAGGTGTTTTACATCTTGAGCGGCGTACTCAAGCATATTTTCTGGTTGCGGCCTTATGTTCCAATCTCTAAATTGTTGTTCTTTTTTGATAGGCTCAGAGAGAATTTTTTGACAAGCTTCTTGATAGCTGATCTGATGTTTTATGCCAACAAATTTTACAGCTTCTTGAGTATCAAAGATGTTTGCTGTCTTAACCTTAAGCATATGATGAAAAATCCTGACATCTTGAGCGCATGCATGAAATATCTTCACAATCTCAGATGAAGATAGAATATCTACAAATCTATTTAATGTTACTAATTTTGGATCAACAATAAATATGTTATCTGGTGTAGAGATTTGCAATAAACATAGTTCAGCAAAATAGGTGTTTCTTCTAACAAACTCAGTATCTATGCCTATTATTTTTTGCTTGCGCAGATCTTGTAATAGATTGCCAAATTCTGAATCATTTCGTATCAGCAACATTTTCCTTGCTCTCTTGTAGTATATTGGCTATAAAAATGTCTCAATATTATCATTTTAATTTTATTAGTTTATGCATAAATTTCGCACTCATAATTGCGGCTCCTTGACAATAAGCGATATTGGAAAAAAAGTAAAGCTTTCAGGGTGGGTTCATCGTAGAAGAGATCATGGCAACCTATTATTTATAGACCTAAGAGATCATTACGGCTTGACTCAATTGACTTTTACAGATCAAAATAAAGATCTGATGGATGGTGTATCACGCATCAGATTCGAGAGCGTCATCACAATTGAAGGAGAAGTAGTTGCAAGGACAAAAGAAAGTATCAATTCCTCTTTAAACACAGGAGAGATTGAAGTGCACGTAACATCTTATATAATAGAATCATCCGCAGATACTCTGCCTTTTATGGTAAGCTCAGATCAGGAAGCTCCGGAAGATCTGAGGCTCAAATATAGATTCCTTGATTTACGTAGAGAAAAATTACACAATAATATCATGCTCAGATCAGAGATTATTTCTGAAATAAGAAAATTGATGATCAATCAAGGATTTATTGAATTTCAAACTCCTATATTAACAGCAAGTTCTCCTGAGGGGGCTAGAGATTTTTTAGTACCTAGTAGAGTACATCCAGGTAAATTTTATGCACTACCTCAAGCTCCTCAGCAATTCAAACAATTACTCATGGTTTCTGGTTTTGATAAATATTTCCAAATAGCGCCTTGTTTTAGAGATGAAGACGCTAGGGCAGATAGATCTCCCGGTGAATTTTATCAGCTGGATATGGAGATGTCTTTTGTAACTCAGGATGATGTATTTGCAGCTATAGAACCTGTTATCTATTCACTTTTCACGAAATTCTCTAATGGCAAAGAAGTTACGAATTTTCCTTTTCCAAGAATTTCATATAAAGATGCGATGCTCAAATATGGGTCGGATAAACCAGACCTTAGAAATCCTATAGAAATAGTAGATGTTACTGCTATTTTTGCAGATTCTGGATTCACGATATTTAAAGATTCAATAAAAAATGGAGGGGTGGTTAGAGCAATACCAGCGCCACAAGCAACTTCTCAGTCTAGAAAGTTTTTTGATAGTTTAGCAGAATATGCTACTGCTGAGGGCGCAGCCGGCCTAGGCTATTTACAATTTGATCAAGAATTAAATGCGAAAGGCCCTATTGCTAAATTCCTATCTGCTGAACATTTAGAAAAGATAAGAAATTGTGCATCCTTAAGTAAAGGAGATGTGGTATTTTTTGTATGCGGTCAGAAAAATGATACAGAAAAGCTAGCAGGAAAAATTCGTACCAGAATTGGAGAAATGCTAGGTATTATACAGAAAAATTGTTTTAAATTTTGCTGGATTGTAGACTTTCCTTTTTATGAATGGTGTCATGATAAAAAAAGGATAGATTTTAGTCATAATCCTTTCTCCATGCCTCAAGGGGGGCTAGAGATTCTTGAATCATCAAGCACTAAAGAAGAGTTGCTAGATATCTGCGCATATCAATATGATATAGTGTGCAACGGAGTCGAGTTATCTAGTGGTGCAATAAGAAATCACAAGCCCGAAATAATGTATAAAGCATTTGAAATTGCAGGCTATGATAATAGTATTGTGGAGGAAAAATTTGGAGGCATGATAAAGGCATTCAAATATGGAGCTCCGCCTCATGGAGGCATTGCTCCTGGTATCGATAGAATTGTGATGCTACTTACAGATTCTCCAAATATTAGAGAGGTTGTTGCTTTCCCTATGAATCAACAAGCAGAAGATTTACTAATGATGGCACCCTCTTACGTCGAAGATTCGCAGTTAGCCGAACTACACATTACCCACTCACCTATTACAAAAATATCTACACAAAATAAAAAGGTTAAAAAAATATGAAAATACAAAGAAAATACTACATCGCTATTTTATCTGTTTTTTGGGTATTACTATCCTGTACCACGGCTGTAGACTCTGGTCGCAAAGTAATTTTAGAATTCCTAAAATCGCACCAAGATATGGCATGTATATATAAAATTATGCATAAAAATGATGTCATTGCAGAAGGTGTTCAAGGTTTCTCGGATAGGGAAACGAAGGAGGTGATGTCATTGGACCAGAAAATGCCAATTGCATCTGCTACAAAAACAATGACCGCTGCCTTGATTCTCAAATTACAAGAAAAAGGAATGCTGACTGTACACGATCATGTGATAAAATATTTTGATCATGATTCAGATTGGTGGCCAAATAATCGTACTCCAAAATGGGCAAGCGAAGTAACAATTAATGACTTACTAACTCATACTAGCGGACTCGGAGAATATATATATTCTGTAAGATTTGACCCAGAAGTAGGATTTGACAAAGTAAAAAAAATGATATTATCATTTGTTGCTCAGGCTCCTACAATTGGTACAGTTGGAGAAAAATATTACTATTCTAATACAAATTATTTTTTACTGGGATTGATTATAGAAAAAATTATGGAGCAAGATTTAGCTTCGGTATTTAAGGAGGAACTGTTTGATCCTCTAGGCATGAATGATACGAGTCTTCCTAACTTCAATGATACTATTGACTATCAAAGAAAAAAATTAAAAGATTTTCCAACAAGATACTTAGCTATGCTAAATAAAGATGGTAATGGTACTACAGCATATGTTGAAGCAAGGCCTGATTTTTATGTAATAGCTTTTTCGGACGGAGGTGTTATATCTACTGTGAGTGACCTTATGAAGTGGAATCAGGCTTTGCATTCTGGTAAAATTCTCTCTGATTTCTCGTATAAACTTATGACAACTGCTCATACATCAGAGTTCCAGAATGGTAAAGCACTGGGTGGTGTAGGGTATGGAATTAAGATATTAGAGCTAGCAAATGGAGATAAAGTATATCATCATCCAGGTAATGCTTTTGGAATAAGGTGCGAAAATGGATATGTCCCCTCTAGCGGATTGTATTTTTCTATACTCAGTAATGTGATGGTGATACCAAGTAAATCTGGTGCGGCAGATGATCTTAACAATGTTAAAAATCATCTTGATATAGAATCATTTAGAAATACAATACAGAATATAACAAACACGGGAAATTGAGTACCGGGAATTGATTGCAAAATCTATTCTGTTTAGAAATAAAACTAATGACTCAGAAGCAAATAGGTGAGTTACTAACAACGGTGCTCAAAAAGTTATATTCAAGCAAAGGGGAGCATTTTGCAGAAATAGCCGCAAATTGGCCTAAGCTCGTAGGAAAAGAATATGCTTCACTTGCTTCTCCAATGGGGATTCGGTATTACAAAACTAATGTTGGCAAAAATATTAACTTAATAGTAGAGTCAAATAATGCTAGCAGTAGAATAGAGCTAAAATTTTCTGAAAGCATTCTTCTAGAAAGAATTAATCAGTATTTTGGGTACAAGGCTGTTACATCTATACAAATCAGATAGATTTCTATCTATCAAATGATTATTACTTCATTTGGCGCAATTCATTCTTGCAATTAATATTCCATATCACTTATAATCATTTGAAGGTATAATCAAGAGGGTGTACTATGCTGACTATAAAAGAAATATTTAATGAATGTAGAACTTGTTATAAATTTTCTTCAAAGAAGGTTGATGAAAATATTTTAAGAGAAATGTACGACCTGATAAAATTAGGGCCTACATCAGCTAATTCCTCCCCTTTACGCATTATATTCATCGAATCTTATAAGCAAAAAGAAGAAGTACTCTCTTGTCTTATGGAAGGTAATATAGAAAAATCTCGTTCGGCTCCTGTAATTGCTTTACTTGCATATGATACAAAATTTTATACTCATATGTCTCACCTCTTCCCCCCAAACCCAAATTTTGGCAAAATGTTTGAATCTAATGAAGCTCTAGCTGAAGAAACCGCTTTTAGAAATAGTAGTCTACAAGCAGCTTATCTGATAATCGCAGCAAGGGCAGTAGGTCTTGATGTGGGCCCAATGTCAGGCTTTGATACAGAAAAATTAAACGACAAATTTTTTGCAAATTCTACTTTCAAAGTGAATCTTATTTGTAATTTAGGATATAAGGATGATCAAGAACCCTACCCTAGACTTCCAAGATTTACATTCGATGAAGCTTGCAAAATTATATAGTACAACACGGACAGTGAATTGATGGCTAATATTTGTTGTGACTACTTACCTGCGCCCGTAAAGATTTTTTATAATTCTAGCAATGTTGATGCTATATATTTTGTAGCTTTTTCTGCAAGCATTCTCCCCCTAGGAGTACGCTGAAGAAATCCAATTTGAATCAGATATGGCTCTATAGTATCCTCAATCACATCTCTTTGCTCAGAAAGGCCGGCACTTATTGTATCTATTCCCACCGGGCCTCCAGCATAATTATCTTGTATGAACCTTAGATACCTATAATCGTTACTATCAAGCCCCATTTTATCTACCTCAAGTAAATTTAATGCTCTATCTGCAAGCTCGGAGCTAATGACTTTAATTTTATCGTAAGTAGCAAAATCATGCACTCTACGCAATAGTCTTAATGCAATTCTTGGAGTACCCCTTGCTCGAGTTGCAATTTCATTTGATCCCTCCTCATTAATTGATATATCAAGAATTTTTGCAGCGCGCTGTACTACTTTCTTCAATTCTACCACAGAATAAAAACTTAACCTAAGAGGTATCCCAAATCGATCTCTTAGTGGGTTACTGAGCAAACCTAGACGAGTAGTAGCACCAACTAGTGTAAATTTAGGAAGAGAAATCTTTACTGTACGGGCAGAAGGACCCTCCCCAATAATAATATCAAGACTAAAATCTTCCATAGCAGAATATAACATTTCTTCTACGTTAATTGTCAGTCTATGAATTTCATCTATGAATAATACATCATTTTCTTGAAGATTAGTAAGTATGGCAGCAAGGTCCGCCCCTTTAGAAAGCACAGGGCCTGAGGTTGATCTAAAATTTACCCCCATTTCAAGCGCTACTATATTTGCTAAAGTTGTTTTACCAAGACCCGGGGGGCCATAAAATAAAGTGTGATCTAGAGTCTGCTTGCGGCTTACTGCACTGGAAATAAAAATTTTGAGATTAGATTTAATATTAGACTGACCAATGAATTCTTCTAAATGGGGAGGTCTAATGCTCGCTTGATGATCTTGAGTTGTTGCCAGTGGAGTAAGTATCTCTGAGCTCATTTAATTTCCGCTCCTGGATTTAAGGGCAAGCCTTATAACTTCATCAATTTGTATAGAATGATTCTCAGAGATAATTTTATTCACTAAGTTATATGATTCTACTTTATTAATACCAAGGCCCGATAAAGCCGCAATAGCATCTTGCATTAATGAATTATTGGATGTGCTGGAGATATTTTGGGCAATAGTAGAAGCAAATATTTTATCTTTAAGTTCTAAGATTATTCTTTCTGCGAGCTTAAGCCCCACTCCGCTAATTTGTTTAAAGGCTAGTTTATTGTTAGATGCAACAGATGCTGCTACCTCACTTGGCTGCAATCCAGATAATATAGATAAAGCGAGCTTGGTGCCAACCCCGCTTACTGAATTTAATTTTAGAAAGCAGTTTTTTTCTTCATAAGTTAAAAAACCATATAAGTGAATTAATTCTTCTCTCACATGAGTTTCAATGATCATCGATATTATGGCATCAGATTGTATCTTAGCGATAGTATAACCCGAAACATATACCAAATATCCTACGCCTCCTACATCTAAAATGATGCTATCGCTTTCTATTACATCAACTTTACCGGTGAGTTTGCCTATCATGCAGATTTATATATAGAGCATATTTTATCTAGCAGAGATAGTGCATCTAGCCTTGATCTTTGAAATACATTCCTCCCTATTATCGAGCCTGTTGCTCCTCCCTTTTTCAGCTCTGATATTTCATTAAGCAGTGCGGATTCTTCTTTTGCTGCGCCACCTGAGAATAGCACCATTCTCTTGCCCGCAAAGCAGGATTTTGATACATGAGATACTCTATTTGCAAGAGTAGAGATATCCACTCCCTCAGACTCAAGGATTTTCTTCGCTTGAGCATCTTCTATAAATTCAGTAGGAGGCTTGACTTTGATAATATGGGCACCAAGAAGGGCGGCTATATGAGCTGCATATGCACATATATCGATAGCGGTTTCACCGTTTTTGGACAAATCTCCACCCCGTGGGTAAGACCATATAATAGATGCAAGGCCTGCAGAGCTCGCTTCTTTAATAAGCTCTCTTGCCTCTTCTAACATGTCATAAGATTTTGTAGAGCCGGGATAAATTGTAATACCCACAGCAGAACATCCAAGATATACAGCATCTTGTACTGATGAGTTTATAGATTGATTTGGTGCATCAGACTTAGGAACAAGAGAATTTCCACTATTCAATTTTAAGATAGTTGGAATTTGTGCAAGTAGTGCCGGCTTACATGCAGATAAAAATCCAAGTGGCGCAGCATATGCACTCAGACCAGCCTCTATTGCAATACTTATATGGTAATCTGGATCGTACGAAGCTGGATTTTTGGCAAAACTTCTATCCGGACCGTGTTCAAAACCCTGATCTACAGGCAAGATAACCAAATTTCCTGTGCCAGCAAGACTCCCGTGCATAAGTATGTTATATAAATTTTTTAGCACCGCGGGGGAGCAGGAAAAGTAGTTAGCGAGTATATTTTGTACGTTCTGTGTGATCATTATATATAATTAAGTTATTTAAAATGGCGCTCTATATGCACATTGTCAGTAAAAAGATTTATAATATAGTTGCAAGTATTTATACTATATATTTTATATAGCGGATTATTTATCTTGTATTAGCAAAAATATCAAATCCGAATGTTGTATTATTTCTAAAACAAGCCGTCTTGTCTAGAGAAAATTTACCAAACTTACTAAGCTTAAGCAATCACTACTGAATCTTCATTTATATAAATTTTTTAATAAATGATTTTCTGTGATGAATTGTGGGGCCAAATTTTCTTATTGCCTCAATATGATGCTTAGTACCGTATCCAGCATTAGTACTCCATTTATAATCTGGATAATCTTTATCAAGTGTGTTCATCAGTCTATCTCTAAAAGCTTTTGCAATTATCGATGCACAGGATATTGCGTAGATACTTAGGTCACCTTTTATTACACTAATAAATCTTGTATCGTCAAATTTCATATTACCGTCTACAAATATCTTCTCTGATGTATGATTAATATTTTCTTCAGCTCTTTGCATTGCAAGCTTAGTTGCATTTAGTATATTCATCTCATCAATTTCCTCCACTGATGCAATGCCTATGCCATAAGGATATTTCTGTGTTATTATCTTATCTATCTCAAAAATTTTAGACTTAGGGAGTTTTTTGGAATCCGTAACTCCGCAGATTTTCCTGATATCATCAGCAAGGCAGGCGCAGGCAACCACAGGGCCTGCAAGTGGACCACGGCCTACTTCATCTATTCCAACTATAGCATTATTTATTATCATGTAATGAAATAATTTTTTCTGCTATTTGTACAGCATTCAGAGCCGCTCCTTTTCTAATATTATCACAAGCAATCCATAGGCTAAGGCTATTTTTACAAGAAATATCTTTTCTCACTCTTGATACATAAATCATATCGTTTTCAACAGTCTCAACAGGGGTAACAAAACTCTGCGGCGCATTATATGCCCCTACTTCGATAGATTCTGATTCTTCTAATAATTCGATAGCTTCTTGATGATTTATCTCATTTTCAAACTCAACATGTACTGATAAAGAATGCCCCACAAAAACAGGTACTCTAACGCACATCGCTGATATCGCGATGTTATTCCCAAGGATTTTTCTTGTTTCCAGGCAAATTTTCTCTTCTTCTGAGCTATATCCATTATCAAGTATATCACCAATTTTCGGTATCACATTAAATGCGATTTGCCTCTCAAATATTTTTGGTGGAGTTTTGTCTGGCATAAATGATGATTTTGTTTGATTATACAATTCCTGCATACCATCCTTACCAGCACCTGAAACCGATTGATAAGTCGAGACTACAACGCGCTTAATTTTTGCAGCATTATTCAAAGGACTTAGGGCAGTAACCAAAGGGATAACACAGCAATTTGGGCTTGAAATTATTTTATTATCAGGAGCAAGCAAGTGTTCATTCACTTCTGGTACTATTAGAGGCACATCTTCATCGAGTCTAAATAATGATGATTTATCAATAATGCGGCATCCAGCATCTATGGCTTGATCTACATATCCTCTTAACACATTCTCATTTGTACAAGAAAATACAAAATCCACTTTCTTGAAATCGAATTGCTCCAAAGAATGAGCTCTAAGTTCAGCATCTCCGAAGCTGACTTTTTTCCCAAGTGAGGATCTGGAGGCTACTCCGTATATCTCAGATATTGGAAATTTTCTCTCTGATAGAATAGAAAGTACTTTTCTGCCTACATTGCCTGTTGCGCCTACTACAGCTATATTATATTTTTTCATTTATTCTCCTATTAATCCCCCTAGTGATTTACCCGATATTATGTGTGTATGAAAATGGAATACAGATTGTCCAGATTCTGTACCGCAATTAGATATTATTCTATAGTCTGATATATCTAGTTGCTCTGCAATATAGGCTAAGCTACTATAATAATCTGCTATTTGATTCTTTGAAGCTTTACTTATAAAATCAGAAAAATTAATATAGTTTTCCTTGGTAATCACAAGAATATGAGTAGGAGCGCAAGGATTTATATCAGAAAACGCAAGCACATGCTCATTTTCAAAAATTTTATTTGTTTCTAACTCTCCTCGCAAAATTTTAGCAAAAATATTAGTCTTATCATATTCTTGTGTCATTGATACTCGCTAAATATTTATACATTGCTTCTTCTTCGGAGTTTGCATAAATTACTCCACTGAATTTGTAGCCTATAGTTTCAAACCAGCAAGCTAATATATCTTCTGATAAAATGAAAATCCCGATAGAGCAAGATAGTTGAAATATAGTACCGTAAACTTGACTGCAATACTGATATATAAATAAATAAAGCAATGTCAGAGGAATAGCCAGTGCCCATACTCTGTGATATATGGTCCACCAATGCCCAAATATGAGCCCACTAGTATAAAAGCCTGATTTTATAAGCTTTATATCGCTTTCATTTTTGTGGTTACAAAAAATACGAAAGATTTTCATAGATTTTTTTTATAAAATTCGTTATGTCTACTTTATAATTCGTAATCTAATACATATATACATTATTTCAACAATAAAATTAAATTCGCTATGCATCACAATCCTCATACAATATACGGCACCACAATCTTATGCGTAAAAAAAGATAATGAGGTTGTAATCGCAGCAGATGGACAGGTCTCAATAGGTAATATGATTTTTAAATCTAATGCCAATAAACTTAGAAAATTAGCAAATGGAAAGATATTATCAGGCTTTGCTGGTTCTACAGCTGATGCTTTTGCTCTTTTTGAAAGACTTGAAGCAAAGCTTGAAAAACATTCGAATCATTTAGTGAGAGCATGTGTAGAGCTTGCAAAAGACTGGAGAACCGATAAAGTGCTGAGAAAATTAGAAGCTATGCTGATTGTCGCTGATACAAGTGATATTTTTATCATTTCAGGTAATGGTGATGTAATAGAGCCAGAAAAAAATATAGCATCAATTGGATCCGGTGGTTTTTATGCCAGAGCCGCTGCAACTGGATTAATGGAAAATACTAAACTATCTGCTGAACAAATAGTCCAAAAGTCAATGGAGATCGCAGCAAGTATCTGCGTCTTTTCTAATCAGAATATAATAATAGAGAAACTTGTATGAAGAAAATTAATACACCAAATCAGATGCTAGGCCTCACTCCTACGCATATAGTACAAGAATTAAACAAGAATATTGTGGGTCAAACTGATGCAAAGAAATCAGTAGCAATTGCATTACGCAATAGATATAGAAGAAAGATGGTAGATGCAGCATTAAGAGAGGAGATTCATCCAAAAAATATTCTGATGATAGGACCAACTGGCGTCGGTAAAACAGAAATTGCCAGAAGGCTTGCGAAACTCTCTAACTCTCCTTTTATTAAAGTTGAGGCTACAAAATTTACAGAAGTAGGTTATGTAGGTAGAGATGTAGAGTCGATAATACGAGATTTAACAGATATAGCTATTACCCACTCAAAACTACACGCAAAAAAACAAATAATGCAGGAGGCTAAAAAACATGCTTTCGAAACAATCCTCAATCAAATGGTGGGAGATTCTGCGAGCATTGAAACTCGGGAGAAATTTAGAGCAAAAATAGAAAATGGCGAAATGGCGAACGTAGATATTGAAATAGAAGTACAAGATACTCCTGCAGTAAATAATGGTTTTGAAATTCCCGGAATGCCGGGAGCTATGATGGGTGTTTTAAATATAAGTGACATTATGGGTAAGGCCATGGGGGCGCAAAAGACTAAAACTAAAAAAATGAAGGTGGGTGATGCAATAGATACCTTAGCTGCAGAAGAGGCGGAAAAACTCATAGATGAAGAAATGATTATTTCTAATGCGCTTAGATCTGTACAGGAAGATGGGGTTGTATTTTTAGATGAAATAGATAAGATTGCATCTAGAGGCGAAGGCAGTAGCGGTAGAGGTGAGGTAAGTAGAGAAGGAGTCCAAAGAGATTTGCTTCCGTTGGTTGAGGGAACAACCGTTACAACAAAGCATGGACTTGTAAAAACCGACCACATACTATTTATTGCATCTGGAGCATTTCATTTGCAAAAGCCTTCGGATTTACTACCTGAACTTCAAGGGAGATTTCCAATTCGGGTAGAGCTCAAGAGGCTAACTAAAGAAGATTTTATCAAGATTTTAAAAGATACAGAAGCAAGTCTATTAAAGCAATATATAGCGCTGCTTGCAACAGAGGATCTTGAGATATGCTTTACAGACGAAGCTATAGATTCTATTGCTGAAATAGCACAAAATATGAATTCAGAAGTAGAAAACATAGGCGCAAGAAGACTACATACTATTCTTGAAAAATTATTTGAGAAAATTAGCTTTGAAGCTGATCAGATGAGTGGATCCAAAATTGTGATTGATGAACCTATGGTATCCAAAGAACTTGCCACGATCAAAGTGGGCTCTGATCTATCGAAATTTATTCTGTAAATTTGTGGTAGTACATATTAATAGTGTGGCCTTTAATGGCATTGACGTTGTAGATGTTGATGTACAAGTACAGGTGACACCAGGCGTACCCAATTTTAGTATAGTAGGCCTTGGAGATAAAGCCGTTACAGAGTCTAAAGAAAGAGTCAAGGCAGCAATTATTTCTATGGGCCTTTCTCTACCTTCGGGCAAAATTTTAGTGAATCTTGCTCCTGCAGATCTTGTAAAAGAAGGTAGTCATTATGATTTGCCGATAATACTCGGTGTGTTATCTGCAATGAAGCTTATAGCCAAAGAGGAGATAGAAGAATATATTATTCTTGGTGAATTATCTTTGGATGGAGCGATACTGGGTATTGCCGGAGTACTTCCTGCGGCTATGGCTGCGGTTGCAAGAAATTGTGGAATAATTTGCCCATCTTTAAATGGCAAAGAGGCTGCTTGGTCTGGGAACTCTAAAATCATTGCTGCAAAGAGTGTATTATCAATAATAAATCACTTTAAAGGTATACAAGTAATATCTCCACCAGAAGTAACGCTATACGAACATAATGAGGTAGATTATTCTGATTTTTCAGAAATAGTAGGGCAAGATCATGCAAAAAAAGCTATCGAAATTGCAGCCGCTGGTGGGCATAATATAATGATGTACGGACCTCCAGGAACAGGTAAATCAATGCTTGCCGCAAGGATTCCAGGTATATTACCCGAAATGGAAATGCAGGAAATTTTGGAATGTAGTACTATATATAGTATTGCAGGCATGATACAAGAAGGTAGACTTGCTCATAAAAGACCCTTTAGAGCCCCTCACCACTCATGCTCAGCTCCTGCGATGGTTGGAGGAGGATCTGGCAAAAAAGTTAGACCAGGAGAAATTTCCTTAGCTCATAATGGTGTATTATTTCTAGATGAGCTACCCGAATTTGCCCCTAATGTCATTGAATCTCTCAGGCAGCCCATAGAAACATCAGAAGTACTAATCTCAAGATCAAACGCGCATATTAAATTCCCAGCAAACTTTCAGCTGATAGCAGCTATGAATCCTTGTAGATGTGGGTATTTTCCTGATCCTGCAAAATCATGCTCTAGAGCCCCAAAATGTGCGAATGATTATTTAAATAAAATATCTGGTCCTATGATTGATAGATTTGATATTCACGTGGAAGTTGGGAATATTGACGCTACAAAATACAATATCCTAAAAAACACTAATCAGGAGCCCTCCTCAAAGATTTTGGCAAGAGTAAAAAATGCAAGAGAGATTCAGGCGCGTAGATTTGATGGATATAATATTAGAACTAATAGTAAGATGTCGGGCCAATTATTAATCGAGCAAGCAACTCCAGATAACGAAGGGCTCGAGATCTTAAATCAAGCAGCAAGTAAGTTTGGTATGTCTATGAGAAGCTATAACCGTATAATCAAGGTTGCAAGAACTATAGCGGATCTTGAGGAATCAAATATGGTACGTAAAATCCATATTGCTCAGGCGATTAGTTATAGACACAGAGAATTCTGACTATTGCTCAGTATCGAAATCAACAGTATGTCTAGATTTATATATACTTTCCTATTTTGCATTTGTGGTAATTTGAGACTTAATACTAGATAAAATCACCATCCCGGCTAAAATAAAAGCAACAAACTGATGTATCCATGCGCTCAATATTGGAACATTATATACTAAGGTATAGACGCCTAGAGCAAACTGAAGAGACAAAATCACTATAAGTGCAATAGCAACTCCAGAGCATCGCTTTTTCACTAAATCTATAGATGCAAAGATGATAAGCAAAGACAAGATATATGCGCATACCCTATGCCAAAATTGTACACAACCAGGGTCTGACAAATAATGAGCGAAAGAATTCTGAAAAATCTCTTCTGGTATAATATAATCCCCCATCAAAGGAAAGCTATTATATATAAGACCTGCTTTTAGGCCGGCCACGAGTCCTCCCAAAAAAATCTGCATAACCAGTGTTCCTATGAGCAGAAAATAAAGAGGCTGCGGCTTATTAAAAGCCCCGGTAGCAAAATATATTCTTGCTGCATGATTGAGTAACATAATATACAAAAACAATGCTAATAGCAAATGTGCGCTGAGACGAAAATGACTGACATATGGATTATTTGCAAGTCCGCTTTTGACCATATACCAACCCATAATACCTTGTAGCAAAATAAGAAACCAGCTCGTTATTGTAACTTTTTTTGATGTACTAGATAAGTACCCTGATGCCCACAAGAATATACCGCCAAAAACAAATACTAATCCAGTTGCTCTAGCTGCTATTCTATGAAAATACTCTAATAAATATATTTTTTTAAAGCTATCCATATTAATTGTATTATTGATTTTCACAAACTCTGGAGAAGATTGATATTTGAGAAATTCTATACTCCAGTCATGATCAGTAATCGGGGGTATGATGCCAGTGATTGGCTTCCATTCAGTGATTGATAAACCTGAGCCTGTGAGTCTGGTGATACCTCCTATAGCTACCATACATAAAACCATGAAGCTACAGAGGCAAAAATAATAAATAGTCCAACGATTATCTTTAGGTTCTATCATGTCACTTAGTTTGATATTATTTTGCTTTATCCATTATACTCAAAAAATTGATTTTTTAATAATAATAGCCTTCAAAGACATTGATTGTCAAAAAATTTTCAATCTTCTCCAAGAATATCTACATCATCTACGGTATCAATATTTTGTACATCTGTTATCATATCTGCATAATCCGTACTATCTTCCAGCATTTCTGAGTCATTACTATAACTCTTATTCTCAAATCTCTTGATAATACTGTGATGAGTGTCATAGAGGGATCAATTATTCTTTGGGGGAGTGT
>CAYGNF010000023.1:16392-18475 GCA_964351245.1 uncultured Rickettsiaceae bacterium
CCCCCTCCAGCCCCCACCCCCGCCCCCTTATCCTCAACACTCTGGAGAATACTGTGATGATTGTCATATATAGAAAAATTATTCTTTGCGGCATATTCCCTCAGCTCGACTCTTTTATCAGCAAAGTAAGATTCATCGTTCCACTCATAATTTAATGCTCCGCACCTAGTCTTTAAAGTGAAGTCTATTGCGTCTGATATCTGAGCTTCGGCGATAGCAAAATTCATCACAGTCAAAAATACTATATTTTGATGATCTTGCGCAATTCTTTCGAATAAATCATTGATAGATTCGATCTTCTGAGTTGCTGTAGACTCTCCAAGAATATCGCATACTCCCACAAAGGTTAAAATTGTAGATCGTAAACCAATAGAGTGTAAGAATGCAGCTACAGAGGATGTGTATAATACAAACCATGAATATGCTGCGAGGTAATTAAAAGTAGGATGCAAAATATCTGTATATAATGCATCTGTAAACTCTACTAAATCACTAGACATCGATTCTATAGAAGGCCTAAGTGCAATGTAACAAGACTCCGGTGTGAAAGTTTTATGAATAGTCTCTAGTGCAAGCATTAATGTTTTCCAAACATTAATGTCATTTCCATTATGCAGAGTATCGTACCTTATATATTGATAATAATCGCAAATTGTTCGGGGGCTATTAGTGTCGTTATATGTAATATAAGTAGATGCCAGAGCGTCTCTTGCAAAATGCCCATTACTTATCAATTGGCTCTGGTATTGGTATAGATCTTTGCTGTAGGTAGTTGCGTTATATCTAAGAGACCATATATATATTTCACTTAGCTCTGGCGAGCGGGTTGTCAATAAATCTGATTCCGGAAAATTATTATTACTTTCGTCATCGGATATCCTATTAATATTGAATTTATTCACACGTAATTTTCTAATATCGGGATTTATTCTATTAAAAAACCCACTAGAATCTTGAAGTGTAATAATGCCGCAAACAGCATACAAATAATGCATTTGGTTCATATGTGTATCTAATTTTTTTATGGATGGCACTATAATAATTTTTCCTAAAAAAAGATAGAGTTTCTTGGATATTTATCAAAGTTGTGACTAAGAATATAACTTATATATCCCCGAGTAACCTCTGAGTATCCTGCATGCCCATAGAGTCTAACTCATGAAGACTTATTGCATCTGATACAATATCTGAATGATCTAATTGCTTTGTATATTTTTGTACATGAAGACAGTTGAATAATAATCTCGCATTTACATTATCATTTTCACTATCATTAGTATTGGGCTTATAATAATGCACGAATTGTGATTCAAGATTTAAAAACATATTCTCTTGCCCAAAAAGATCGTAGACTAGTGCCTCAGATCTATTTAAAAATCTACATGCATAATTCATAAGAATATATGCAGTAACACATAGGCTTGAGAAGTCATGCATATCTAAAAATAAAAATATTGCAGTTTGAATATTATCTGGTAGTCTATTGCTTAGTAAATCCAAAGAAATTCCACGATTCAAGATCTTGCCTTCTGTAGCTTCTGTAGATATTGCAAAATGTTTGGATTCACCTCTATAATTATTATATACAAATAATTTTCCCTGGTGAGTAATGTTATTTCTGGCGATAAAATCTACAAATCCTAAAATATCTTTAAACACTTCCTGGATCATAATGCTCTGCTTTAATGACTTAGTTATATTTTTGCAACTATTATAGCCCAATAGTATACGATCCCCATAATCAAAAGCATCGTCATAATCTAATAGGTTATATGTAGTACTAAGTTTGCGATTATGAGAAATAAGAATCTTATACTCTTCCTGCGATAAAAGACTAGTATGAATACATAATGCATTCCAAGCCTGAATAGATTTAATAACATTGACCCTAAGAGCATTTGAGAGTATTGGAGGTGTTTGCATGCCGCAATCAATAATCTTACAACTAGTAGTTACTGCTTTTGCTAGATCATAATGTACTTTTGAGGGATCAAGGGAGTTGAAACAATGCAAAAGCTTAATCACTGCAAGAGACGGGTGGGATTCAATCAAATCTGTAGTTAGTTTTAAACTGTGTAGATTG
>CAYGNF010000024.1:0-16629 GCA_964351245.1 uncultured Rickettsiaceae bacterium
CACTACGACGTGGCATCACGCCATAGCGCGTTCCGCGCGACGGCGGATGGCGGAGTGGAGAGGATTCGAACCTCCGATACGGAATAACCCGTATAACGGTTTAGCAAACCGCCGCCTTCAGCCTCTCGGCCACCACTCCTTAAATGCACTACAATTATTCTAATAACATCTTTTGTTATAAAAATCTAGATTAATTTTATATTATTGCGCCAAAGAATCTTACGCCTGGGCAATAACGTACTAAAAAATATCCTATAATCATTTATTGTTATAATTTTTCAATTCACTTGATATTATATTATGCAAGTGAGTTAATGATCACAATATATCAAATCAAGCTGCTATAATAAAATCATTTGGTATTATATTATATGATATTAGATAGTTTGACATAAATCTAGTATTGTGTATAATTTGCTTTTCTAATATGAGTAATTATAAATCTCTATGAAGTTAGGGCAAAATAATTTGATTACAGACAGAAGGCTGTGGCCAATACTCGTTACTCAGGCTTGTACATGTTTTAATGACAGCTTGATTAAAAGCGCAGTAGTAATACTAATAGCATTTACGGATATTTTTAAATCGGATATTTCGTCTCAAATTCTTATCGCTTTCGCTAATATGATACTCATATTGCCGTTTATTTTATTTGCAGGAATAGCTGGTCAAATTGCTGATAAGTTTGAAAAATCTCAAATTGTAAGATTGGTCAAAATTGCCGAAGTCGGGATAGTGCTCCTTTCAATATATGCTTTTACTCAACAAAATCTCCTGTTGCTATTTGCCTGCATTGGTCTCATGGGTACTCATTCTGCATTTTTTGTACCTATTAAATATAGTATTATACCAGAACAATTGGAAAAAGACGAACTTATGGCCGGGAACGGCTACATAGAATCTTTTACTTTTATCGCAATTTTAGTGGGTATTTTATGCGGCGGATTTGCAGTAAATGGAATATCAGGAATATATATACTCATGCTTGCGGTATCTATATTAGGCTTAATAAGCAGTTTTGCCATTTTACCTTCTGTAAATATTTCTCCAGATATCAAATTAAACTTTAATCTTATTTCTGAAAATTTTGCAATAGTAAAATATGCGACTGCAAAAAAACAACCATTTCTTGCTATACTTGGTATTTCCTGGTTTTGGTTTGTTACTGGTGCATTCATGACTCAAATCCCCTGGCTCACTAGAGAAATTTTTTGGGCCGATCACCATGTAGCTAATTTTTTCTCTGCAATATTTTCTATAGGAGTAGGACTTGGCGCGTTTCTCTATAATAGAATTTTTGGACATGAGATACAAACTAGATACGTATTTTTATCATCTATTATGATGACGGTCTTTGGAATCGACTTATTTTTTGCGAGTAAAATTAGCGAATCTCTTGTAAATAGCGAAGAATTAAGGACATTATCAATTTTTCTTAGTAAAAAATACAATTGGAGAATTCTTGTAGATTTCTTGCTACTATCGATTATTTCTGGGTTTTACATCGTTCCATTATATACTGTGTTGCAGTGGTTTAGTCCTCCGGCATATAGATCTAGGATTATCTCAGCAAATAATCTTATAAACTCTTTGTTTATGATAGCATCTAATGTACTAATCTACGTACTCGTTTTTGCTGGATGTTCAGTTACTACTATATTATTGATCATATTTTTCTTAAACGGCGTAATATCTTGTTATATGTATCAAATGATACCAGAGAATACAATTATACCAGAGTCATTAATTAAAATGATGGCTAAGTTCTATTTTGATACATTTCATAGAGTGGAAGTAAAGGGGATAGAAAATTATGCAAAAGCTGGTAAGAGAGTAGTAATAGTAGCGAATCATCCTTCATACATGGAGCCACCGTTGCTTGCCATATATTTGCCAGAAAAACCTATATTTGCTATAAGGACCAGAGTCAGTGATTATTGGTGGGTAAGACCTCTCAGAAGACTTGCAAAAACCTACCCCGTAGATACAATAAATCCTATGGCTATTAAAGATTTAATAGGAGAGCTTAAAAGGAATAAAAAAATTGTTATTTTCCCAGAAGGCAGAAGAAGCACCACGGGCTCTTTGATGAAAATATACGATGGACCTGGGATGATCGCAGATAAATCCGATTCTGTTATTCTTCCAGTGAGGATAGATGGAACTCAATTTGCTGCAACATCGCGGGCAAAACATATAATTAAAAATGGTCTTTTTCCTAAAATTACAATCACAATTTTACCGCCAATTAAAATTGAAGCATCATCAGAATTAGAAGGCAAACAACGAAGAAGGTTCTTAAAGAATGAATTATATAACATAATGTCTTCAATGATGTTTGAGAGCTCGGAGTACAAAAAACCTTTGTTTGAGTCGCTCGTGAATGTTGCGAATATATATGGTAGAAATCTACCTATAATAAAGGACTCTGACAATACATCTATCACTTACGGTCAATTAATTAGCAGGAGTATATTCTTGGGCCGCGTGTTTGCAAAATACTCAGGGATTAGAGAAAATGTTGGAATTATGCTTCCTACCAGTTGCGCTGCAATTATAAGCTTCTATGGACTACAAGCTTATAATAGAGTACCCGCTATGATAAACTTTACATCCGGAGTGGGAAATATTATATCTGCGTGCGTAGTAGGAAACGTAAAAACAATTATTACCTCTAGGGCCTTTATATTAAAAGCCGAGCTTACTGATACCGTAGCCAAGCTCGAAAAAGAGTTTTCTGTCATTTATCTAGAAGATATAAGAAGCAATATAAGATTTATCGAGAAAATCAAATTGATGTTAGCGGAGATCTTTCCTAGCTTTTATTATAAAAAAATTAATAATTATTCAGTCAATCCAGATGAAATGGCTGTCATCCTCTTTACTTCTGGGACTGAGGGATCTCCCAAAGCAGTTGCTTTATCACATACAAACATATTATCTAATACATATCAGATGAGCTCGAGAGTCGATTTTCATACTACGGATCTTGTATTTAACCCACTCCCTATATTTCATTCATTTGGCCTTATGGCAGGATGCATTATGCCTATTAGTGTTGGTGTCAAAGTATTTTGTTACCCATCTCCTCTACATTACAGAATAATTCCAGAATTAGTCTATGATCACGATGCTACCATCATAATTGGCACAGATACATTTTTTAGAGGTTATGCAAAATATGCGGATCCTTACGATTTTTATTCTATAAGATATGCATTTGCAGGTGCAGAGAGACTGAATCCCGATACAAGACAAATATGGTTTGATAAATTTGGTGTAAAAATATTTGAAGGATACGGTATCACAGAAACATCCCCAGTAGTTTCAGTAAACACTCCGATGCATTGTTCCTTCGGCTCTGTAGGAAGATTATTGCCTCAAATAGAATATAAAATTCTCCCCGTTGAAGGATTTGTTGACGCTGGAAGATTATGTCTTAAGGGACCTAATATTATGCTAGGATATATTCATCCTCAGAATCCAGGAATAATTGATGCACCAAAAGTAGAGGGTTTAGGAGAGGGGTGGTATGATACTGGAGATATAGTTAGTATAAATGAAGATGGATATATTACTATTAAAGGCAGAGCCAAGAGATTTGCTAAAATAGCAGGGGAGATGGTATCTCTTGCTTCTGTGGAAGATATTGCATTCAAAATTGACGGAGAATCTGCTCATGCTGCAATACATATACCAGATGACACTAAGGGAGAGCAGATAATTTTATTTACTGAAAGTAAAATTATTAATAAACATCACTTCATAGAACAACTATCTAATCTTGGTATCTCAAATCTCTTAGTACCTAAAATTATACAATATATTGACCAGATTCCTGTATTATCTACAGGCAAAACAAATTATAGGGATTTATTAGATTTGGGGCAAGGTTTACTGAATGAAAATCTTACAAACCCACAAGATGGAGATTAAAAAATTCAGAGGCTAATGATATAAACATATTAAGTATGATACTTGTAGGTATGTATTTTAATATATATACTTACACAAGATTCCCTCAAACTTTATTCATCTAATTTAATTTAAGGATTGTCATGATCTTCCCTGGGACAAATGCTTACATCATTTTAAACATAAAAAATGCTAAACATTATCAGCCAAAATACTACTATCACTTAAGATTCGCACAATTTATTATATTTTTTACTTGAGATAATGCGTGAGAATCGTCATAATCATTCATAAAAGGTAATGAGATAATAGTAAGGCAAGTCTTTAGGCGCATTAAATAACTAGCATTATAATATCTGTTATTTATACTTCATTCTCATTTTTAATAAACTCAATAAGAAGCATTTTTATGAAAAGACCCAAAATAGCACTAATTGGTAGCGGAAATATTGGCGGAACATTGGCGCATCTAATTATGCTCAAAGAAATGGGTGATGTAGTGTTGTTTGATATTAACGATGGAGTACCCCAAGGCAAAGCTCTAGATATATCACAAAGCGCAAAACCAGAATCCATGGATTGTACACTAAGAGGCACTAGTAATTATTCTGATATTGAAGCAAGCGATGTCGTGATCGTTACTGCTGGCTTTCCTAGAAAAGCTGGTATGAGCCGCGATGATTTGCTGAAAATGAATGCAGATGTAATACATCAAGTTGCAGAAGGTATCAAAAAATATGCCCCTAATAGTTTTGTTATTGTTGTTACAAATCCCTTGGATGCTATGGTTCATGTGATGAAGAATGCAACTGGTTTTGCTCCTAATAAAGTTGTAGGAATGGCAGGAGTGCTTGATTCATCTCGATTTGCTCATTTTCTTTCAGAGGAATTTAATGTCTCGATAGAAGATGTAACAAGCTTTGTTTTAGGAGGCCATGGAGACACGATGGTGCCTTTGGTAAGATATTCAACGGTTGCAGGAATTCCAGTTCCAGATCTTATTAAAATGGGATGGTCTACACAAGAAAAAATCGATGCTATAGTTAAGAGGACTGCAGGAGGAGGTGGTGAGATAGTGAATCTTCTTAAAACAGGGTCTGCGTTTTATGCGCCAGCTGCATCGAGTATTGCAATGGCAGAAAGTTATCTCAAAGACAAAAAAAGAATTTTCCCGTGCGCAGCATATCTGAGTGGAGAATATGGTGTTGATGATTTATATGTAGGAGTTCCTGTGGTGATTGGAGCAAATGGAGTGGAACGAATTGTAGAAATAGAGTTAAACAATGAAGAAAAGGCATTATTTAATAAATCTGTTGATGCAGTGCGTCAGTTAATGGATACATTAAAATAATTTTTATAAACTATATGCAGTATCGTGAGAATACGATAAAATGGCTTAAATATATAAAAGAATATTGATCTATGGTAGTATATAAAGTATCATTATGCATGATATTAAGTTTGGTTCTTAGCTCTATGAGTATTTATGATATTAATTTTGAAGATAGCAAAACTGGGAAGCCTATCAACCTATCTGAATATCGGGGCAATAAGGCTATAATGATTGTTAATACTGCATCTATGTGCGGCTTTACAAAGCAATATGGTGCAATGCAGCGCTTATGGGATGATTTTAAGGATAAAAATTTTATCTTAATCGCTGTACCAACAAATGATTTTGGGGGTCAAGAGCCGAAGACTAACGAGGAGATAGTAGATTTTTGTGAAACCAACTTTGGTATCAATTTTTTGATTGCAAAAAAAGTGACTTCAAAGGGAAGTGATACTCATCCATTTTTTAAATTAGTAACTCAAGATTTTGGTAAATCTGCAGGCCCTAGCTGGAATTTTTATAAATATCTATATTCACAAGAAGGAAAACCTATTTCTTGGTTCTCATCATTTAGATCTCCTGATTCTGAATATATAAAATCTTATATAGAAAATATGTTCGAGAATAATGAATGAAGTAGCCATACTAGGTTGCGGGATTAGCGGAATGTTAGTTGCGCTCAGATTAAGTAAGAATAATATTCAATCAACTATTATAGAACAAAAGTCTCATGAAGTACTGAGTGCTCCAAGCGATATGCGTACTACAGCACTCAATGCTTCTTCTAAACAATTCATAGAAAAAATTGGATTATGGGATTTGATTTCTTCTCGCGCTCAAGAGATTAGGCATATATATGTTTGCCAAAATATGTCCGAATCTATGTTGCATATGGAATCAGATGAAGAGCCTCTTGGATACATGATCACAAATAAAGATCTTAGAAAAATCCTGTATAATCAAATTTTACAAGATGAAAATATCAAAATTTTTACAAGCAAGCCTTATAGTAGCGTAAAATCATTGAATCATTTTGTAGATATTGGATTCGAGAGTGATGCTTTGGAGGAGAGGTTACGTTGTAAGCTTTGTATTGTTGCTGATGGTAAATTTTCCGAAGTACGAAATACGCACTTCACAAATAGATTAGTAAAAAATTACAAACAAACCGCCATAGTCTTTAATATCTCGCATAGTATACAGCATAAATCTGGTGCCATAGAGCATTTTTTACCAAGGGGTACTTTTGCTACCCTACCTCTTACTCAAGAGAATGAATCGGCGGTAGTATGGGTAGAAGAAAATGGAGTGGCGGATTTTTATATGAGTAGAGACAAAGATGCATTATGTAAAATCATATATGAGTTTACCGGGGGTAGTCTTGGGGAAATCAAAATTATCACTCCATTAGAATCATATCCATTAGACGCATCTGTAACTTCTAGATATTTTTCTGGAAGAATAGCATTAGTTTCAGATAGTGCACATAATATGCATCCTCTAGCAGGGCAGGGGCTTAATATGGGAATCAAAGATATTGACTCTCTTACTTCTTTAGTAAGTGAATATGAAAATTTAGGGCTAGAATATGATGAAACGATGCTTGTAGAATATGAGCGCCAAAGAAAGATGGATAATATGAATATGATACGCATAACCGATAGTATGAATACCATATTTACTTACGATTCTTGTATCTTAAATTTCTTTACACAAAAGACTCTAGGTATTATTGATCAACTTCCTTTTGTTAAAAATCTATTAGTATCTTATGCAAGAGGAGATAGGGCCTAAATCCTATATCTAAATACCATAGTAGATTCATATCATGTGCATAAAAATGCATCTCTTGCCCAAATCTATATATAGATGCTGTGACTATTCGTGAAAATGAATCAGTATGCAAGAAATTGTAAATATAGAAAGCATTATAGCAAGGTGAGGTAAATAAATAGATAATACCGATAAAAAGAATAATATACTATTGCATAAAGCTATTTTAATAACTATTTCTTGAGCATTCATACCCTTTCTTCTAGCTTGTTGAAAAAAATGATTAAGGTGAGGTAACCATATTTTTTCGCCTTTAAGCATTCTAATTAATATAGTAATACCGCCATCTGCTATATAGTATAAACATGAAATAAAGGCCGCAAGAAATAGCTTATTGCTAGAAGTTGCAACGATAAGCATATTTAACCCATAAATCATTCCAAAAAAAGTACTTCCCACATCGCCTAAGAAAACCCTTGCTGGATTCCAATTAAATATTAAAAATGCTAGTGCGCAACCTAGTAGCACTGCGCTTGAGTAGAATACTACATCGATGTTAATAATCACCTTGTCCCGAATAATGCATAATACTATTATTGTAATAGATAAATGAATAGATTGCGCCGCAGTAATACCATCTACTCCATCCAAAAAATTATATATGTTCACGGCAAACACTATCCCTATCACGCATAAGATCATATCTATTAATGGATGCAATTCTCCCCTAAAAAGCATTTGAGGGCTTATATAATATAATACACAAATCGCGCTGACTATAAAATGCGCGGATAATCTAGTGATGATAGATAGATCTATAACATCATCTAGGAATGAGACGAAACCAAGGCAGAGTACTGAAAACAACAATGGGGCAAGAGAGAAATTTGTGTCCATACTAGTTGAAATAGCTGAGATAGTCATCACAAAGGCGATCACAAGGGCAATTCCTCCTCCTCTTATAGTTGGGCGTAGGTGAGCCCTTCTTGAATTTGGTTTGTCCACTATATTCAATTTATCCAAAATTGGCATGAATATTAATAATAAAATTACCGAGAGTCCGAAGCTACACAAAATCGATGTGGGTAGCAACCATACTTTAGGACTATGAAGAAAATTATCAATATGCCATTGTAGCGATTCAATCATATCACTTAAATTACCCTAATCTCTTATTATAATAGTAATATTTTATATATTTACTAGTAAATAGTTTTGTGCCTAGACCTTATACCAAATGTATGTTTATAAATTATTGGATTTGATTTTTTGTGACCTATCTGCTGCCGCGCAGGTATTTATGTAGATTTGTGTAATTCACTACGAATTTAGGATTGAAAATTCTATGGTGGAGACGAAGGGAATCGAACCCCCGACCCTCTGCGTGCAAAGCAGATGCTCTACCCCTGAGCTACGTCCCCTTTTTTGGAAATGATATAATTTTTATATGTTTTATTCCCTAATGTCAAGATATAAATTAAATTATCGAGCATATAGCTTTGTGATTCCAGAGAATTTATTATCTATATAATGAAGATAGTAAACGATGGAGCGGCGGGTAACCTCCTTACTAGAACATATACTCACGATATTCATACATTATTATTAGGTTTTTAGTCACACTCATCAACAATAATATTAATTAAATTAACATAAATATATGTAAGGATTGAAGTAACATATAGATAAGTGAATAATTATAATATGATATGCCTCAACAACATGATAACCCTATCGAGAAGTACTTCAAAGAACTGCAGGGAAAAGGACAATTAGATTTTCAGGAATTTAATCAGCAGCAAATACTTGATTTGGTACCAGATTTAGACAAAGGAGGTGTTTGCCACGGACTTTGTATAGAATATTCTAGGTATATTACAAAACATATAATAAATAATAAAAAAGCTACTAATGACTTTAATTTTATAAAAAAGATCAATAACAAAATCAACCAAATACAATCAACAGAGGATTCTCCAAAAGATACTAGAGAAATGCTCGATAAAAACCTAGAGTATATAGGTTTTTTTAATCGAGTGCATGGGTATCAAGAATATCAGAAATTAGAAGATTTTGATATACTTCAAGATGAATTATTAGAGAAGGGTAATTATTCTACAATAGCAGGTCAACTCCTGACTCAAGATAGTCATATATTTGGCGTGGCACTGACTGGGGCTGAAGGAGGGCATCGTATTGTATTTAGTAAAATAAATGATAATCAATATGAAATATTTGATCCGAACCTTGGTATTATATCGGGTCTTAGTCCAGATATGTTCAATGAATTGATGAATAAAATACAAGACTATTACAATGATAATTTAGGCGAACTCAAGCAAATTACTACCAGCAATTTCTCGCAATATATAAAGACACATAATTTGATACCTGATATAAAAAAGACATCGGGTCCTACAGAAGATAAATCAGAAAAACCTAGATTTACGAGTAAATATCTAGAGCAGAAAAAAGTATCTCAGGCGACTTTATTAACATTGGCTATAAAAGGTACCATAGATGATATTGAGCAATTTCTTGATAAACATAATGACATAGATTTAAATTACAAAGAGAAAAATGGTTGTACACCACTTCATTACGCATCTTTGAATCAGAGTACAGAAATCTGCAAATTCCTAATCGAAAAAGGCGCCGATGTGAATGTGAAAGATAGTGAGAAGGATACACCATTGCACTATGCTATAACGAAGGGCAACTTGGAGATAGCAAAGCTCTTAATCGAAAAAGGCGCCGATGTGAATGCAACAGATTCTGAGGAGTGTACACCATTGCACTATGCTGCTGATAAAAACAATTTTGACCTGGCCTTGCTGCTAATTGAAAATGGCGCAACAATTGATAAGAATTGGGCCAATAATCTCAAAGATCAAAATGGGGATTATTTGCTTCATTACTCTGTTGGTACCAATAATATAGAGCTCACAAAGCGATTAATTGAGAATGGAGCTGATGTGAATGCCAAAAATCCTTCAGGGGAGACAATATTGCACTACGCTTCTTATGCAGGGGATATAGACATCATAAATATCTTAATACAAAAGGGCGCAGACGTTAATACAGCAACTCCAGAAGGTCAGAAACCTATAGATTGCGCAAAAGAAGCAAAGAACCAAAAGATAGTAGAGTTATTAAACAATTCAGAATCTATAGCGGAGACATTACAAGAATCGCCAACATCAAACTCTATCACGCAGAAGCCCTCCGTTAGTTACAATAATACTGATCACTATAACAAAAAATCTATTGCCGGAATAAGTAGGTAATTCTAACAATTTCTGCATATGGATCAATATGTATCTTTATATCATCAGCGTGATTTTTGACTTCTGCGCTCTATATTTTGTAAATCAATTTTTATTTCTATACCTTCAATGATAAGGTTTTTGGAAAAATCAGAGTAGTTTAAATGCTTTTTAATAGTAGATAATGTTTGCTCTTCTATCATATTTTTAAAATTCTCTATCGCCGCGAGTAAATCTTGTGATTCTGAGAGAATGGCAATTTCTATACGATCAGATATATTAAATTTTGCATCTTTTCTTAATGACTGAATCATTCTTATTGCATCTCTTGCATATCCTTCTTGGATTAATGCATCTGTAGTTTTGCCATCAAGAATAATTAACCCATTATTCGATGCAAGAGTTTGTGCAAATAGATTATCCTCAGATATTTTTGGCACCAGGGCTACAGAGCACTCTTCTGGCATAAGTTCTTCACCGCAAATTAATATAGCATTATTTTTTTGCTCCCACATCCCCGCGTTTGCACTTGCTATAATGTCCTTCATTTTGTGGGGCAATCTTTTTCCAAGAATTTGGAAATTAATATTCAATTTAAAGTCAGCAAATTCCTTAAGGTTATCAGAGAATTCTATATTTTTGACATTCAGCTCATCTTTGATAATATCCTGAAAGTTAGAAATATCTTTTTGGACAATTACTTTAAGATTTGCCAGCGGTAGCCTTACTCGTAAATTATTCTCATTTCTGATAAATAGTGCACTAGAGCAAATATCGCGAACTAAATCCATATTCTCTGTCAATGTTAGATTATCAGTAATATTTTGATAATCGGGGAAATACTGCAAATGTACGCTTATATTTTTTGCATATCGTCCTTGATGTATCCCAATATATATTTCTTCAAATATGAGAGGTAATATAGGGGAGCAGACTATTGAGATATGATCAAGACATGTAAAGAGTGTATCATAAGCTGCAATTTTATCTTTAGTCATTCCAGATTGCCAAAACCTTACTCTACTCCTTCTAATATACCAGTTATTGAGAATCTCTATAAAATTTGATAAATTTTTATAAGCTCTTTGTATATCATATTCACTTAAAGCCTTATCAACTTCATCTAAAGTAATTTTTAATTTACTTAGTATATAAGCATCTAGAATATTCGAAGAATTATAGCATATTTTAGGTTTTGCTGAATCAATATTAGCATATATTGTAAAAAAATGATAAGCGTTCCATATAGGCTTAATATAAAGCCTAAGAGTTTCGTGAACCATTTTTCCTTCTTTATCAATTAAGAGTTCCTGGCCTTTAGATACATTTGATGCAAGCATTGCATATCTTGTAGTATCTGCACCATATTTTTCAAATAATTCTAGAGGATCTGCAAAATTATTTAATCTTTTAGAGAGTTTTTGACCAGTAGAATCTAATATCACTCCATGGCAAATACAGTTCAAAAATGGGGGCCTGTCAAACAAAGCAGTCGAGAGTACCATAAGAGTATAAAACCACCCTCTAACTTGGGCAGTATATTCGACTATAAAATCCGCGGGAAAGTGATTATCAAACCAATCTTTATTTTCGAATGGGTAGTGTATCTGTCCATATGGCATAGATCCGCTTTCAAACCAGCAATCAAATATATCTTCTATTCTACGCATCATAGATTTACCCGACGGATCATCAGGATTGGGTCTTACTAGCGAATCAATAAAAGGTCTATGTAAATCTTCAACAGAAACCTTAAAATCCTTCTCAATCTCTTCTATTGATCCATAAACATCTATTCTTGGATAGTTCGGGTCATCAGATTTCCATATAGGAATAGGTGTGCCCCAAACTCTATTTCTACTAATAGCCCAGTCTCTTGCATTTTCAAGCCACTTGCCAAACATACCATCTTTTACATGATTCGGTATCCAATTAATCTCTTGATTAAGCTCTACCATTCTGTCTTTAATATCGGTTACTCTGATATACCAAGAAGGCATAGCTTTGTATATCAAAGGCGTATCAGTTCTCCAGCAATGAGGATAGTTATGTAGATATTGCTCAGTTATTATCCAGGAACCCTGCTTTTTTAATTTTTTGATAATTTCATCTATAGCATCAAAAACAAGCATTCCTGAGAAGTCATGTACTTCCTTGGTAAATTTACCGGCACTATCAACCGGACATACTAATTCTATCTCATGCTTCTGACATAATATCTGATCATCTTCACCAAATCCGGGAGCGATATGGACTATCCCCGTACCTTCGCCTTCCATGACAAAATCACCATGTAGAATCTTAAATCCATTTTTATGAGAGGAGAAATACTCTAATATTGGCTCGTAATATAATCCTTCAAGAATATCTCCTTTAAATTTTTTAATAATATCACTTTGTTGTGCACCAATGATATCTAGGTATTTTTCTATACAAAATGAAGCTACTATATAACAAATATTGCCTACTCTAATCGCCGTATATTCAATTTCTTTGGATATTGCAAGTGCAAGGTTAGAGGGGAGGGTCCATGGAGTTGTAGTCCATGCAAGAATGAGGTAATCATCAAAATTGCCTGGAATATGAGCAGAAAGATCCTCTTTGATTTTAAAACTCACAGTAATGGCTTTATCGGCTCTTTGTCTGTAGGAATTATCAAGCCTTGTTTCAAAATTAGATAAAGAGGTTTGGCATGCGTATGAATAAGGCATGACCTTCATAGACTCATATACAAGGCCTTTATTATATAGTTCTTTAAATACCCATAAAACAGACTCCATAAAATTCTTATCCATAGTTTTATAAGAATTTTTAAAATCTACCCATCTTGCCTGCCTTGTGACATATTTTTCCCAAGCATCAGCAAATTTCATTACAGATTCCTTGCAATGATTATTAAACTTTTCTATCCCAAACTCAGCGATTTGAGTTTTACCTGATATTCCAAGCTCTTTTTCTGCGCCCATCTCAGCTGGTAATCCGTGACAATCCCACCCAAACTTTCTTTCAACTTTTTTGCCTTTAATGGTTTGATATCTTGCAACTGTATCTTTAATGAAACCAGTTAATAGGTGGCCATAGTGAGGTAGACCGTTTGCAAATGGAGGACCATCATAAAACACAAACTCATTTTTATTATTTTCTTCAATGCTAGATCTTGAATTCACGGATTCTTCAAAAATCTTGTTTTCTATCCAAAAATTTATAATTTTTTCCTCTAGTTTAGCAAAATCCGGACTAGAATCTACCTGGGGATAAAGAGAGTTTTTGGTCATGAATTTGAATTATTCTATTTAATTAATAATCTTATAAATGGAATTTTTTCTAAAATCAAGCTGGGCTTGCATTTACTTAATTTCAAAACTCTTGAAAGCCCAGAATCGATCGCTCTTTTAGCATCATCAATATTTTTAGATGTAGCAAAGACCCTAGAGGATTGTGTATATACCATAAAAAGCAACGCCCTCTTAGAGTAATAATTAAAATCCAAACTTTTATCTCCAGCAATACGCCATATATAGTCGCATGTTCGAAATTTTACCTCTGTAAATATCTGTATTCCCTTTATTGTTTTATAGTATTTATGAAGTTGATATGCAAAATCTGGGTCTAGACCTGTAACCCTTTGATATAAAGATAGTCTAATTTTTTCAGTAATTGACTTTGTTTCCTTTATCTGGCTATTTTGATCTATCAGAGAATCTTGGAGTTTTTCTATCTCTCTTATTATATCAGCAATTCCGTGATAAAAATCTATAACATAACCACCTCGGTGATTATATATTTTTTTCGATACATTCTCTACTGTTGTCATATTGACGCCTAGTTTTGTAGATACTTGTATAAATTCTTCTAAAAAATCTTGCTTGGTGTTTATTATCATACCATTTTATATTTTTTAAGATTACGCCCTTCTTAATAAGAGATTGCACTCGTACCAAATGCACGTTTTAAATTATAAGATCTATAAGCAATTTATTCTAGATCATGCCTAGTGATGTAGACAAAATGCTAGAATGTTGATTATAGAAATTAAATAGCCCATCAAAAGATAATCTCCTTTTTACTTTTACGCAAGACAAGAAAAGAGCGAAAATAGAATATATTATATTTATAGAATTTTGTAGTAATTTAGTGTATATTCGGCGTCTAAATCAATTATTGATATATTTTATATGGATAAAAAACGACTATATATTAAAACTTATGGATGCCAGATGAATGTTTACGATTCTCTGAGAATGGAAGATTTAATGCACCCGCACGGATATGAGATTTGCGATAATATCGAGAACGCAGATCTTGCAATTTTAAACACTTGTCATATTAGAGAAAAAGCATCTGAGAAAGTATACTCAGAACTAGGGCGCATCCGAATAATAAAAGAGCAAAAAAAGCGGAAAGAGGAAAAAAATCTTATGATAGCAGTAGCTGGATGTGTAAGTCAGGCCGAGGGAGATGAAATATTCAGACGTGCGCCTTTTGTGAATATAGTAGTTGGTCCTCAAAGTTACCATAGCCTCCCTGAAATGGTTGCAAGAATCAATAGACAAGAAAATCATCTGATAGAGTTAGATTTTATTGAAGAAGCGAAGTTCGATAACTTATACGTAAATCCCGCCCAGAGCAAATCAAGTGCTCTGGTTTCTGTGCAAGAAGGTTGTGATAAATTTTGTGCTTTCTGTGTTGTTCCCTATACAAGAGGCGCAGAATTTTCTCGTCCAGTAGAACAAGTATATAGAGAAGTTCTGCTCCAAGTTTCAAGCGGAGTCAAAGAAATAACACTGCTGGGGCAAAATGTGAATGCGTATCATGGCAAAAAAGATGGGGCAGAAATATACTCCTTAGCGAGGCTTATAGAAATGCTAGAAAAAATTGATGGACTTGAGAGGATAAGATATACAACTTCTCATCCAATTGATATGCATGAAGATTTGATTGCCCTACACGGATCTTCAGCCAAATTGATGCCATATCTCCATTTACCTATACAATCTGGTGCAGATAAGATATTAAAAGCAATGAATAGAAAGCATACTAGAGATGAGTATTTAAAAATCATAGAAAAGGTTAAAAATGCGCGGCCAGATATCGCACTTTCTTCTGATTTTATTGTTGGGTTTCCAGGAGAGACAGACCAAGATTTTGAAGATACTCTAGATATAGTAAGACAAATTGAATATAGTCAATGTTTTTCATTTAAATATAGCCCTAGACCAGGTACTCCCGCAGCCGTAAAGCCTCAGGTAAATGAGGAGGTAAAATCTCATAGACTTAGTATTCTGCAAGCGGAAATTCAAAGCCAACAATTCAAATTTAATAAAAATGCTATAGGTAGAACACTACCCGTATTATTTGAAAAAGCTGGAAAATTTGATGATCAAGTGTCTGGAAAATCTCCTTATCTTCAATCAGTTAATGTTTCTGGAATGAAAGAAGAATATATAGATAAAATACTCAATGTGAAGATTTTAGATGCAATGCAATCTAGCTTATTTGGTCAAGTTGTATAGAGCAATAGAATACATCTATCTTATATATTAATCGCGATTTGAATTACTCAATTTGGTTCAAGAATCCAGGTTCATTTTCCTTTTTTGTGTTGCTTTAGTAATGCGAGGAACAGGAATATATTCATGACGAGTGAAATGACCGCGATAAGTTCTAAACATCACCACTCCTTCTGTGAGCCCCGATAATAAATCTTTGCAGAAAAGGCCAGTATCTATTGGTCTCTGTTTTTTTGCGTATTTATATTCTCTATGCTCTAGAAATTCATCTAAGTTAATTAATTGCCAAAATTTACCGTCAAAGACTTCTCCTTTAAAATAACCACTCATCTTGGAATATTCATAATCACCAGGAAATGCGGAGATTGCATCATCGCTCATTAATAGCCTTAAATCACCCTTGACTGGACTTATATCATCTATATACTTTATGGATATATTGCCTGTAAGTATAATTTTCTTGTAATCTTGGACCATTCTTTTAACATAAATCAAATGTTACTATAAACAACACTATGGCAAAATAAATAAATATGGCAAGAGATAATACACCCACTTCACATAAGATTGCATCAGTAGAGCAGAAAAATTATAGCGATAGGGCAGCTCAATTGATTGATGACATAATTTCATCAATAGAGTTTTGCGACAAAGAATACCTGGTTGATATTGATTATTCCAATGAAATACTCACAATAGATGTCTCTGAATCAGTTTTTATCATTAATAGGCAAAATGCTAGAGAAGAAATATGGGTATCCTCTCCTAGTTCTGGACCATATCATTTTTATTTCAAAGAGAGATTTTGGGAAATTCCGAAAAATCAGAGGAG
>CAYGNF010000025.1:0-16056 GCA_964351245.1 uncultured Rickettsiaceae bacterium
ACGGAGAAGCTTTCGAGGGCGGAAAAGCAGAGAAGCATGAGTTAGTGCTAGGTAGCGGATCGTTTATACCAGGATTCGAAGAGCAAATAGAGAAAGTCAAAGCAGGGCAAGACGTATCGGTTAATGTTACTTTTCCAGAGAAATATCACTCTACTAAGCTTGCTGGCAAATTATCGGAATTTAAAGTTTTTGTACACGAGGTACAGAAGCCAGAAAAAATGGTACTTACCGATGAAACTGCTAAGCTTTTTCAGGCAGAAGATAAAAAAACAATGGAGCAGAAAGTAAAGGCGATTATATCTTATGGATATGAAGAAACATCAAATACTCAGGCTAAACTTCATTTGTTCGATAAATTAGAAGTAATGCTCAATTTTGATGTACCAAAAAGCTTGCTTGAGAGTGAAAAAAAGCATCTATTGTCTGAAATCCAGAACTCAAAGGAGGAGGACTCAGAATTTAGCGCAAAGTCGTCAGAAGAAATAGATGAATATTGTACAAAAATTGCCTTAAGAAGAGTCAGAATAGGGTTAATGCTAGCGCATTATGCAGAAAAAACTAACATCAAAGTAACGCATGATGATCATTTACAAGAGATCAAGAAGCAAATAATGAGAATGCCCTCTTTAGAAGAGCAGATAATCAATCATTATAAAAATAATCCAAATGCTATGAAAGCACTTACAGGGTCTATTTTAGAAGAAAAAGCAGTAATGCATATTTTATCAAATAGCGTTAAGCTTAAGGAAGTAGAATATACTCCTGAAGAATATAATAAGATGCTTGATGCTTAGATTGTCATTGCAGGCACTGGCTGTTTAAATATAATACCAAATCCGGTAATTTAAAAAACCGCGCATTTGGTATTGCTGATTCTTGCTCCACTACATCATATTACACTGTAATAAAGCTGCCTTTAATCACTGAGGTAACTTACTATAAAATCTCTTCGGACACCCATTCGTTTAAACTTGCATCATATTTTAGGATTCTTGGCTTAGTATCAATACTATCAAAAGTAATATCTTGAGTCAGATTCTCTTGGTTTGAGATAATACCGCTACTAGAGTCAAAATCCTGAAAGTAAGGCTGATAATTTTTGTAAGTCACATTGATATATTTTTGCTTTATTGCGGGATTGATAGACTTTATCACATCATCTAAATTTGTAATTTTTTGATTATTGATAGATTCTATTACTAATCTATATACGCTTTTATAATCCTGAGAGAACATTTCAGGAATAGTGCTAAAACTACTACCTGCCTGCACTGTCACAATTGCAACGCTCCCAATAGGTACCCCTGACTTAAATGCGACATAGTCATCAACTTCAAAAAATATTGCTCCAGCAAAATCAATCATTCTACTGATCTTATTTTTTTCTAAATCATATAGCTTGACTTCTTTTTCTAATTTACTTCCATTGCGGAAAATTGTGAGCTTAATATTATCAATTGCATCATTCATCGCTTGATCGAGTATAGCAAGATCTCCTCCTAATTCTTTATTATTTACTGCCCAAATAATATCTCCTGGCATTATAACGTTTTGAGCAGTAGATCCATTAATCAAGGAGCGTACCATTATAACTCTATTGCGAGCATCAGGAAATTTTTTGATATAAGAATCTACTGTAGCCCTTGGAAAGTTGCGGTGCTTTACTGCTTTATCCAGAGAATAGAGGGTAGAGATAATACCTATATGTTGCCTCTTAACGGGTTGATTACCGTTTAATGAATTTAATGTGTGAGTAACATAGGATTTTTTAAGTGCCAGAGCGTGAGTTTTACCTCCGCCGTACAAAATTCCAATTGCTTGGCTTTTGGAGTTTAGCACTGGCGAGCCGCTTGCCCCACCAGCAGTATTCATGTTGATTACATAAGACCCTTGTGGCATTTGACCGCTAATTTCTACAAGATCGGATAAATAGCCACTATGGAATGAAAATCCTATGCCCTCTGTATTGCCTACAATAAATACTTGATCTCCTAGCTTAGGCTCAGTATCACTGAATTCTATTTTTTCTACCTGAGTAGGAAATTCCTGTGGATTTATTTTGAGAATTGCAAAGTCAGCATATTCATCATAATATGCAACTTTTGCTTCAACTTGCTGTCCATTATGGAAGGTAATAAAATATGTGCCAACTGAAGCACTTCCAATCACGTGGCGATTAGTTAAGATAAAGCCGCGCTGAGTATCTGTAATAAAACCTGTACCAGACCAACTACCAGAGCTACCATAAGCTGAAACTGGTACACGGCTTTGAATAGTAACAATTGCTCTTTTGATTTTTTCTTTATCGTAATTTGCGACTTCGCCATGTACATGAGAGCTAGATACTGCAATAATAATTAGGAAAATTTGGACTATTCTAAGCATAATTCTATGGATGTATCAATTTTATTGCTCCCATAATATCAATCACATAAATTACTGTCAAAGACTGATTGTATAAATATTTCGGTACATGTGGGGTACAATTCTGATACAGCATTATGATTCACAGCAAGACTTCGCTAAATTGCGCGCTCAAAAACCAACACTCTTGTTATACCGCGCAAATCTTTTGCAGTCCCGATTAGGGCGTAATCTTCTTCTGCAAAGATACTACTAATATATTGCTCTTGATTTTCTCCGCACTCTAGCACTAATTTACCGCGACTTTTTAAATAATTCTTTGCATTTGATGATATGATTCTGTAACTCTCTAGACCAGACTCACCGCAATATAGGGCAATATGGGGTTCGTGCGTTTTTACCTCATCTGCCACTCTATCATCGCCCCATGCTATGTAAGGAGGGTTACAGGTTATGAGATCGAAGGATTGCTCTTGTATCTGATTAAACCAATCTGATTTCTTGATTATGACTTTTGATGCTTGAAGCCTTGTAGCATTTCTTTGGGCTAATGCGCATGCATGATCGGAGATATCAGATGCAAGCACGCGTGCACCAGAATTAATAGATAAAGATATCGCAACGCATCCCGTACCAGTGCATAAATCTAGCACATAAGATTCGGGGCGCACAAGTGATAATGCTAATTCTACCAATAATTCAGTTTCGGGCCTTGGGATTAAAACATTTCTACTGACCTCAAAATCTAGAGAAAAAAATTCCTTCCTGCCTATTATATGCGCAAAAGGTTCTCCGCTAAGCCTTCTGTTACACAATTGCTCTAATTATATTTGCAGTATCTTCATCAACTAATTCCACCAGAAAAAATTGCTCTATATTTATATCAAGAATATGGCATAAAAAGGCCCTTGCTTCAAACGAAGGTATCTTATGCGCAAAAGATGTCATTAGTGATTTTACTGATCTCATATTTGATTTATCATATTGAGCTAAAATCCCAGCACCTTACTACAAACCATAATAATTGAAATATGTATTACATAAAAACTAAGCGAATATCTTGAGATAAAAAACACTCTATATTTTACTGTTTTAGCAAAATCTAATGAT
This sequence comes from uncultured Rickettsiaceae bacterium, assembly GCA_964351245.1. Lineage (GTDB taxonomy): Bacteria > Pseudomonadota > Alphaproteobacteria > Rickettsiales > Rickettsiaceae > JANRKH01. Next base: position 3,475 of record CAYGNF010000025.1, read on the forward strand.
AAAAGAGAATAGCAGATAAATAAAAAAATTAGAAAGACTATAAAAATCTGCAATGGCGAAAAATCCATAATCTCATATTGAAAAATCAATAAGCACATAATAGTATAATATAATATTGCGCTATACACGTAGCCCTCTCTACTAATTCTTGCTATTTGACCAATCATTATGATTGCAGCTAAAAAAGTACCGTAATCCCAAAGTCTATATGACGCAAAAGCAAAAAATCCAAAAAAAATAATCGCAGCTGCATCTTCTATTTTATAATTTTTGACTAAATCCACAAGACACAAATTAATTATTATGGAAATTAGTATATTTGCTTCTAAATAGATGCCTGAGGTGATAATTTGAAGTATATGCACCAAGATACCCCAGAATAATATCAGTCTGTAGCGTTTTTTATATATACAAAAATACCAATTAGACTCAGGTCTTTTGTAGTTATACCCTACAAAAAACGAGAATATAATAGCAGCATATCTACCTATTACTCTCATAATCCAGCTATCGTGGAAGAAAAACAATCCAAGGTGGTCTATCAACATAGAAATGAGTGCAAAAAATTTTAACACATCTTGTATATTAGGGTACTTCTCTAAAGGCTTTAATGAATTTGTGTTTATTCTATGGTCTTTATAATGCTCTGGGGGATTTAACTCAAATCCTCTCTTATACACATCTCCAGAAATTTTAATTAGTTCTTCATCCATTGTTATACATCTGTTTTTATATCAGCTATAGTGGTGCCATCATACCATTCTAGTTCAAGAGATCTAGCATTACTTGCAGTCAAACTTGATGATACGATTCTTCCATCCATACTTCTGGCTAAAACAAATCCTCTTTTTAATATTTTCTTAATGTCAAGACTTTCTAAAACCATAGACTGTAACTCATACTGACTTTCGTTTTTTGTAACTATTGCTTCAGTTAATAGTTTTGCTTTCTCATGCGTATTACATAGTCCCGCAAGTTTGCCCTCTATTAATGAATGAATTGCATGTAGTGGTATTTTAATGCCTAGTAGATTATTTTGTTTGATCTTGAGGTTATTGGGTAAACTATATTGCAGTCTAAATGATAGATCGTCTAATTTTTGATATTTACTATATAGAGCAATCTGATTATTATAAAATGATTTATGAATCATCTTGAGCTTAGTATATAAAGATTCCAAGATTTGATTGGCCGCATTTGCAATTCTTAAACTCATATCATGTAATCTTGCAGTAATACCCCGCGCAACCGGTAATGCCATTTCAGCAGCTGCAGTCGGGGTAGGAGCTCTTAAGGAGCTTGCAAAATCTATTAACGTAATATCAGTTTCGTGACCTATTGCCGAGATAATGGGAATCTCAGAATTTGCTGTAGCTCTTACTACTATCTCTTCATTAAAGCCCCATAAATCCTCAATGGACCCACCTCCCCTTGCTACAATTATTAAATCAGGCTTTGATTCGTTATCAAAAGAGTTAAATCCGTTAATAGCCTCCGAAACCTCAATCGCACATTTATCCCCTTGTACTGCAACAGGCCATAAAATGATATTTATAGGAAATCTATCCTTAACTCTGTGTATTATATCTTGTATCACTGCCCCAACCGGAGAAGTTATCACGCCGATTTTTAAAGGTAAAAAGGGTATTTTCTTTTTTTTATCAAGATCGAATAAGCCTTCCTTTGCTAAAGTCTCCTTGCGCTTAAGGAGCATTGCCATTAAGGCACCAGAACCATTTGCTTCTATGAGCTCTACTGAGAGTTGATATTTTGACTGTCCTGAGTAGGTTGTAACTTTACCGGTAATTACTACTTCTATGCCATCTTCAAGAATAAATTGCAACCTTGACATCGCGGCTCGCCAGCATGTGCAGGCAATAAGGCAATCTTTTTCCTTCAGATTAAAATACGCATGTCCTGAGGATGCAATTTTTAACCCAGAAATTTCACCCCTCACTCTTACAAGTCCAAAATTACTATCTATACATTTTTTTATCAGAGCGTTGATTTGGGTAACGCTGAGCTCTCGTCCTTGATCAGACCCCGAAGATTCTATATGCTTCATCTTTAGTTTATATTTATTGGGCTATGTGGGTAATTATAGATTGCCACGTTGATGGCAGTTAGTCTATAATTATGCACTACATTTAAAATTAATACAATACCAAAATCTGAATGCAACACTACTGCCGATTGCTATTTATTGTACTTATCACTCTAGAAGCTTTGGGTGGATCATTCAAGCCAGATCTAGATAGAGCAAAGAATATCATTAAAGCAGATAGACTATTTTATGATGCGGACCAAAAATTCCTCCATGCTCTAGGTAATGTTAAGATTATCAATGGAAGTTATTATATAGCGACAGATCGTGCATTCGTTGATCTAGAAAAAAAAACTATCTTGATTAATGCGCCTTTATATGCCGAAGATGGTCATAGTAAACTAATGGCAGATTTCTTATATAGGTCCGAGATTACAAAAAACACTACTATAAAAAATGCACAAATTAAACTTAATGACTCTGATATGATATTAGCAAAAGAGGTGGATTTTACAAATTCTGATTTAGTGAAAATCAAGAAGGGTTGTTTTTCTTCGTGCAAAGCTTGTATAAGAGAAAATCCGCTATGGCAAATTAGCGCAGAAGAAACTCAGATTGATTTCAAGAATCAAAAGGTGAAGTACAAGAATGCAAAATTTTCTGTTGCAGGATATAATATTTTTTTTACTCCTTATTTTTCCCATTGGCTCAGTAAGGCTCCTGCTCAATCTGGTATACTAAAACCCGAAATATATAATGGCTCACTCAGAGTGCCTTTATACTTGATTTTAAAACCCAATATTGATCTGACTTATACTCCAAGAATAGGAGATAGGCATATGATTCATGAGTTAGAATTTCGACATTTACTTGAAAATGGTAATTACACTATTGAAGCAAGTAAAATGAGTGGCAAAGGGATAATAAAAAACCCACAAAATAAAGATACTAGATATCACTCAAAAATTTTAGGGCAATATGATACTGAACTTGCTAGATACAATTATTTAATTGAGAATACTTCTGATAAATCTTATCTAAGAGACTATCACGGTGATGGTAGGTCATATATTAAATCATACTATTTATCTGTAAATAAAATATATGATTCAGGATATTTTTATATCGACTCAATGAAATATCGTGGGTTGAGATTTTTTGATAGTTACAACACAGATCCTCATATTATACCCAGAATATCATTGAAAGAGCATTTAGATTTTGCAAATGGATGGCAATTGCGTACAAAAAATCAGTTTATAGGATATCATGAAAAAGATAAGGACATCGTTAGAAATTCTCTTGATCTTGATTTCAATAGAGATTTTTATGGGCCTTTTGTAGGTCAATACAGTAATTTCTCAGTACATAATTATCTCGATATATATAAAATCGGACGCACCTATCAATTAGGAGAGACGGTAAAAGATAAGACTCTTGTAAGGCATCAACCAGAATTTCAAATTGGCACACGAGTACCCCTTTATAATAATATCAATACGGTTAGTTTTATCACAGAACCTCAAGTAAATATTACTATCGCACCTGGTAAACAAAACCACCATATTAATTCTTTTGATTTGATAGATAGCCCTATCACGGATATTAATGAGAATAACATATTTAACAAGTCAAGATATAGTGGCTTAGATTATAGAGAAAACGGAACAAGGATCAGTTATGGCGTGAGTCATTATTTTTTAACATCTGATTGGTCTATATCTTCTTTTATAGGTCAGATGATAAATAGTAAAGCTGAGGTCTCTAGTAAAAGCAATTATGTAGGAAAATTATCGCTTTCTTACGGGCAGCATCTTGATTTATACTATAGATTTCAAAGGCAGACTTCAAATTTTCGACCTTTGAGAGAAGAGATCGTTTCTAATGTTGTCGTGAATAAATTTACTATACAAAATAATTTAATCTTTCTAAGAGAATTAAAGGCTCAGCTCGGAAAAGGAGGCAGATTAGAAAAACTACATAATAAAACAATTAAACAACTTTATTCTAAAGTCACTTTTGCATTAAATACCCATTGTTCTATTTTTGTGGATACTAATGTAGATTTTTCCTCTAAAAACAAAGCTAAGCCATTAAGTAAAGGATTAGGGATAAATTATAATTACGATTGTATAGGCTTTAACTTCAGGTTGCAAAGACATTATACTCACGATGCTGTAAGAGGAGGAAGGAAAACAAATAGTTCGTATTCAGCATCCGTTGGATTAAAAAGTATCAATATGTGAGGAGTCCTGACCTTCTACTTATATTCATGGATAAAAAATTAGACAAATAGATTTTAAAACTCGGCCTTGCATAAGCCTATATATAATGCCCCCAATACAAGTGCTTCCAAGTTTATTTAACTCATTTAAAAATGGCGATTAGTGTTATTAATATTACTGGGTAATCTCTTTTGTATCATTTGCTTGTTAGGCGCATCTTAACTTTGGGCGCTACTTTTTTTCTTCTTCCTTCTTAGTTTTTCGATTATCTCAGAAATCTGATGAGCATTATCATTACTAGGGTTAATTTTTATCGCCTAATTGAATGACTCGATTGCCTGGTCATATTGTTTTAGCAGGGAGTACGGAGCATTTATTATAATGAACATCGGCACTTGGGTGAATTTTTACTTCCTTGTCATAATAGTGCTAGTGGGTCTCTTTAAAAATCACGGCATGTATGTATAGTCAGCGTAAAGCAATAAAAAGATTTTTGTGCAATAGTTGTTCGATAATTCTAAGATAAATTGCAGACCTGGCGTATATAAAGCTAAGATCACCTAGGTGATACATTATATTTCGGTAAAAGGCTAAAGTTCTCCACTAATATCTGATATGATTCGATGAATTTGTGCTGTAACCTCTCGTGTGGGTAAATCGGCATTTATCTGAAATAACTTACTTTTATCCTTATAAAATGATAAAATAGATGTGATTGTATTATTATATACTTCTACTCTCTGAATCAACAAATCTATATTATCATCTTTGCGAATAGCAAATTCCGCCCCTTGGCACTCATCGCACACTCCTTTGTTTGTAGTTGGATGAGAAACTGCGTTGTATATTTTACCACATCCTACACAATTAAATCTGTTGCCTACTCTTTGTCTTAATTTTTCTGTTTCTATGTTAAAATGAAACACAATATAATTGTCTTCTAGATTTTGCTGTAGATAAATAGCTTGAGATAGAGTTCTAGGATATCCATCTAAAAGTAAATGAGTGAACTCGGGTTTCTTGATATACTCTACAATAATTTGGTTTACTATTTCATCCGAGACTAGCTCGCCATTATACATGGTTTGTGATAAATAAATACCCAGAGGTGTATCTTTTGTAGACTCTATTCTTAGTAAATCGCCAGTTGAAAGATGTTTAAACCCTTTATCACGCAAGAAAGAGGCTTGAGTACCCTTACCCGAACCAGGGGCGCCCAAAAAAATTACTAACACATAAAACCTATTTTATTTTTACTTTCTTCATAACGTTTTCATATCTACTACTAAACATATATGTTTGTATTTGTGTAAAAGTATCCAGAATGACATTTACTACAATTAACATACTAGTACCTCCTAAAGCAAAAGTAAGAGATACTTTTGTTGCAATAATTTCAGGGATTAGGCATATCACACACATATAGGAGGCGCCAACAACTGTAATGCGAACAAGTAAATAGTCAAAATATTGAGCAGTATCTGGGCCAGGCCTTCTTCCGGGGACATAAGCCCCGTATTTTCTTAAATTATTTGCAGTTTCTTCGGAGTTAAAAACGGCAGTTGTATAGAAAAAACTAAAAAAGATTATTAATATTGCGCTGAAAGCAATATATAGGGGCTTACCTCTGTTGAGATATATAGCAATATTCTGCATTATTCCGTCATTGGAACCCCCAAGATTCGCTATTGTCAGAGGAAATAGCAAGACAGAGTTAGCAAATATTGGAGGAATGACTCCAGCAGTATTTAATTTTAAAGGAATGTAAGATGCATCTCCACCGTAAATCTTATTTCCAACTTGTCTTTTGGGATATTGCACTAATACTTTACGTTGCGCTCTTTCAAAAAATATTATTAATATTACCATGATAATGATCAACAAAATTATAGCAATCACTAATCCAGATGAAATAGAGCCTTTTCTAGCGAGCTCAAAAGTAGAAATAAGTGCGCTAGGTAAACCAGATATAATACCTAAAAATATAATTAAAGACGATCCATTGCCTATACCCCTTGCAGAAATTTGTTCTCCTAGCCACATTAACAACATAGTCCCGACTACTAATGTCATCACCGCAGATATAATAAAAAAATTGTGATCTATTACTACTATAGGATTTTGTTCATTAGAGAGTTGTATTAGACCTGATGCTATTCCGTATGCATGAGTTGATGCAAGGAGTACTGTAAGCAATCTTGTCATTTGGTTGATTTTTTTTCTTCCTGAATCTCCTTCTTTTTTTAGATCTTCAAGAGGTTTATATGCCATAGAAAGTAGTTGAATTATTATTGAAGATGTGATGTAAGGCATGATTGCTAAAGCAAACACAGACATTCTCGCAAGAGAGCCGCCCGAAAGCACATTAAATACACCAAGAATGCCAGTTTGATTTTTTTGAGCAAAACTAGTCATTGCTACTGCATCAACGCCTGCAATCGGGACAAAAGATCCTATTCTGCATACTATAAGGATCATCAACGTAAAAAATATTCTTGACTGTAAATCACTATATGATGAGTTTTGCTTTGGCATAATTTGAATTTCTTAACTTAAGTTTGCATTATAATCCTGAGTATATACTGATAAGATATACTATGAGATATGGATGTTTGATTTATTTACTGAATCACATTACTTTTTGAAATAAGTAGTTTATGCCCCAAAAACTCATAATAGCACATATCAATCTTTCTGTAGTAAAAACACTAGATGTGATTTTTGCAAAAAGTATTATAATTAAATTATTAATACATTTTTTATAAATATTCGTGGTGCTATTTATACCACTCCTCCAGACCTAGATATTGCATCTAAAGCAGATTTTGAATAAGCATCTAGTTTAAAAACAAAGCTACCAGGCAGATCATCGGAACCTAATAGTTTGACTTTTTGGGTGACTTTTTTAATTAACCCATGTTGCACAAGAAATTCTTTATCTATGATATTATTTTGCTTTAGTATTTCCAGCTCAAATAAATTTAACAGCATCTGAGTTTTAATGATATACACTTTTTCTTTTTTTGGTGGATTAAATCCTATTTTAGGGAGTCTAGCTATTATAGGAATTTGTCCACCCTCGAAAACTGTGATCGAAACTCCAGATCTAGCTTTTTGACCCTTGACACCTCTACCACAAGTTTTACCCTTACCGCTACCTATACCCCTCCCTAATCTCTTAGATTGCTTTTTAGATCCTGGGATATTATATAGATTATTTAGTGCAATTGCTTCAAATTCCAATTCTTCAGACATGTTATATCTCCTCTACTCTTAACAAATGTATTACTTTAGTAATCATACCTCTAGTAGATGCTGTATCAGTTAAAACTGCAGATTTATGCATTTTACCCAAACCAAGACCTATGAGATTTTGCTTTTGCTTATAGTGCCTACCTATAGAGCTACCGATCTGTGTCACTTTTATTTGCTTTAGATCTGAGCTTTGAGCTTCATTGTTCTTATTAATGTTATTGTTCATACTGACCTATTGAATATCTTTTTTTGGTTTAGTTCCAAGATCAGCTATATGGAGATCTCTCTTTGCAGCAATTTGTTTAGGAGTGTATAACTTGCTTAACGCGTTTAATGTAGCTGTAATTAAGGTATAAACATTAGCTGATCCAAGAGACTTTGCAACTACATCATGAATTCCTACTGACTCAAATATTGCTCTCATTGGGCCTCCAGCTATGATTCCTGTACCGGGTTTTGACCTTCGTATGATAACTTTACTAGCACCGCTAGATCCTATAACATCATGATGAATGGTCCTACCTTGGTATAGCGGGATTTTAATCATCGACTTTCTAGCTGATCCAGCTGCCTTAGCTCTTGCCTCAGTCACTTCTTTTGCTTTGCCGTGACCATATCCTATAGAGCCCTGCTTATCTCCGCTAATAACGCATGCTGAAAATGAAAATCTTCTTCCGCCTTTCACAACTTTAGTAACTCTACTGACGTCCACAAGAACTTCTACGAATCCTTCGTCCTTGTCTGACTTGACATGTTTGCTCATATATCTACTTTTTTAAAATAATAAATGTTCTCTAGCGCTATCTGCTAGAGTCTTAATTACACCATGATATTTATAACCACCTTTATCAAATACCACCTTATCTACTCCAGCCTCTTTTCCTCTTTGTCCAATTAGATTGCCTACTTTGTGCGCCGAAGATGTGTTGCATATAGATACTTTTGGGGCTCTAATAGAAACATCCAATGTTGATGCAGATGCTAAAGTGTGACCCTTGAGGTCATCAATTAGCTGAGCATATATATGTCTCCCTGATTTAAAAACAGAGAGTCTTATCCTATCTGAATTTTTTCTAATCAGCTTTCTGACTCTTTGCGATCTAATTTCAAATCTTTTTTTTGTAGCTCTCATATGAAATTCTCCTAATAATTAGCCTTTTTTACCTTCTTTACGCTGAACATATTGGCCCTTGCGCTTAATACCCTTCCCTTTATAAGGCTCAGGAGGTCTTTGTTTTATAATCGTTGCAGAAAATTGTCCCAATAATTCTTTATCAGAGCTTTCAAGGACAACAATATTCTGCTTTGGAGTCTCAACTTTAATGCCTTGTGGTATAATAATTTTCGTATTATGACTTTTACCAAGAGATAAGTTCAGATACTCGCCTTTAGCTGCAGCTCTGTAGCCAACCCCATTGACTTCTAAATCTTGCTTAAAACCAACGCTAACTCCTATTATCATATTATTTATAATATTTCTTGCAGTACCCCACATAGCTCTTGTATGTTTTTCTTGATCCTGAGGAATAATGGTCAAAATATTATCTTGTAGATCTATAGAGATTTCACCTTTAAAAATCTTAGTTAGCGCACCTTTAGGACCACTCACTTTTATATTTAATTTATTGATTTCTACCTCAACACCTTGTGGTACTGTTATTGGTAATTTTCCTATTCTTGACATGATTTCATCTATTTAAAATACTTTGCAAATGACTTCTCCTCCCACACCAAGTTTTCTTGCCTCTCTATCTGACACAATTCCTTTTGGTGTTGTTAGTATATATATGCCTAATCCATTATAGTGTGTCTGTAACTTACTAATTGATGTAGTGCATCTTTTGCCTGGTTTCGAGACTCTTTTAATCTCAGAAATTGCTCCTTTACCGAGTTTAGAAAATTTGGGCATGATTTGTAGTGACTTAAAATCTCCTTTTTGGGTTACTTTAAAATCAAGAATATATCCCTCTATCTTGAGCACATCTAAAATAGCATGCTTGACTCTTGAATAAGGGCAGTCTAAAGAAATTAGCTTTGCATTTTGCCCATTTCTAATTCTTGTTAGCATGTCCGCTAATGGATCTGTCATTGACATATTTATTACCAACTTGATTTAATTAATCCAGGAAGCATAGCATTACCTGCTAGCTCTCTGAGCATATTACGAGAAAGTCTAAATTTTCTAAAGTAGCCTCTAGGTCTTCCAGTAAGTGCGCACCTATTTCTAAGTCTGGTTTTTGCAGAGTTACGAGGAAGAGATGCGAGCTTAATCACCATCGCAAACCTCTCTTCTAAGCTAATCTTTTTATCAGAAATAGCATTCTTCAGATTTGTTCTTTTATTTTCCAAGCTTTGAGATTTTTTAATTCTCTTTAGATTTCTTTGTATTGCGCTAACTTTTGCCATAATTTAACTAATTTATAAATGGTAAACTAAAACCCGCTAGCAAATCTTGTGCTTCTTCGTTTGTTTTTGCGGATGTAACTATTGTAATATCTAAGCCTCGGATATTATCTATTGCTTCATACTTAATCTCAGGAAATACTATTTGCTCCTTAATACCGAAAGTACAATTTCCCCTTCCATCAAAACTTTTAGGATTTAAGCCCTTAAACTCCTTCACCCTGGGTAGAGCAACATATACTAATCTCTCTAAAAAATCATACATTCTATCTTTTCTTAAGGTGACCTTACAGCCTATTTTCATACCTTCCCTAAGTTTAAAAGTCGCAATAGATTTTTTAGCTTTGGTAACGTATGGTTTTTGTCCAGATATGGAGGATAAATCTTTGATAGCATGATTAATGACTTTAGAATCTGCTACACCCTCTCCTACGCCCATATTCAGAACAATTTTTTCTATTGAAGGAATCTGATGTATATTAGTGTAATTATATTTTTCTTTAAGAAGTTTTTTGACTTCTAGGCTTTGCTCCTTAAATCTTTTATTCATTTGGATCTCTCTTTGCTCAATATTTCTCCAGATAATTTCGCGTATCTGACCTTAGAACCATCTTCTAAGAATTTAAATCCTACTTTAGTAGCTTTATGTTCTTTAGGATCTAAAATAGCAAGATTAGAGATATGAATCGGCATCTCTTTCTTAATAATGCCTCCTTCAGATTCTTTCGAAGCTTTTGTGTGCTTATAAAATACGTTAGCATTTGCAACGATTACTTTATTCGCCTTAGGCATGACTTTTGTGATCTCTCCAGTAAAACCTTTGTCTTTACCTGTTGTAATCACTACTTTGTCGCCCTTCTTGAGTTTTAATTTATGAATCATAATACCTCCTGAGCAAGTGAGACTATTCTTAAGAATTTTTTGACTCTAAGCTCTCGTGTCACTGGACCAAAAACTCGAGTGCCTATAGGCTCTCCTTGTTTATTGAGCAATACTACGGCGTTAGAATCGAATTTAATCGAACTGCCGTCAGGTCTTCTGACCCCCTTTTTTGTTCTAACTATAAGCGCTTTGTGCACATCGCCTTTCTTGACTTTGCTGTTGGGAGCTGCGTCCTTAATGGATACCACTATTACATCTCCTAAATCAGAGATCATATGGTGAGAACCTCCGAGCACTTTAATGCACATTACCTTTTTTGCGCCTGAGTTATCTGCTACATCAAGCACAGTCTGCATTTGAATCATATTCAATTCCTATGAATCTTAACTATTGAGTAGGCTAAAACATAGACATTTTTTATCTCCTTGTCAAAGGTTTTTATTGCCATCTTGAATAATAATGAATGTCACGATTTTATGGACTTATAAACTATATATCTCTCGTACTTACAATATGTTATTTTTTATCAATGATGTGTCGCATCGGGTTAATAGAAAATCTAGCCGATTTATGATATATATTTTCTTTGATATAAGATAGAGTATTGCTCAATATCAGTTGTATCCCAGGTGGATTGATCACTATTATTCCGGCCGCCTTAAGAGTAGTATTTACATCATCTAAAACGAATTCTATTTTTAATGCTTCTCTTCCTAAGCCTTGTATTTTACTATAAAAGTCACTAACTTTCTTGTAATCTTTAATTGGATACCAAATCATTATCAAAGTTGAGCTGTATTTTTTTGATACTTCCTCTACAAATGTTATGCATTTAGAAAATTCATCTACGCACTCAAAGGAGGGGTCTAGTAATATTAAACCCTTCTTTTCATAAGGAGGTAAAATATTGCTCAATGCGCTATATGCATTTTCATTATGAGCAAAACAATTCTTGTATTTCATGAGATGAAATTTTAAATATACGAAATCTTCAGTATGTAGTTCACAGAAATCTGCTTTATCTTGAGGCCTAAGATATTGCGAGATAATTAATGGTGAACCTGGATACATGAGATTCTTATTTGAAAATAATTGAACCAAATCTACATATTCATTCAAGAGTTGATCTTTATTACCAGCATGGGTAATAATACGATTGATACCGTTATAATATTCTTTTGTTTTGCTTGATTCATTTGATGAGAGATTATATAAGCCAGCCCCCGCAAAAGCATCAAAAACATAAAATGGTGTATTTTGATTGCGTAAATGCTGAAGTAATGAAATCAATGTAAGGTGTTTGATGACATCTGCGAAATTACCAGCATGATATATATGTCTATAATTCATTAGATCTTCTAAATGAAATGGATTCAAATCAGTAAAATATACTGTAGCAATAATACTAATCTTTTTATTAGGATGATTAGGTCTTCTATCTCCGGTACAAAAGTAGTATTCAATCTTATTGATTCGGCCTTACTGATATAATATTTTTAGTCTAAATTTATATTTAGTATACGAGCTAAGATATTTATCACAAAAAATGAAGGGGTACAAAATTTCCTACCGATTTATTATCTCCAAGATCAAAGGAGGTAAAGCAATCAGGATTCTATAAAAGTACTTCACTTATTCGTACCAGACACAAGGTCTAGAATCCTGAATTTTTATTGTATAATCTTAAGGATATATAATTAACTAAAGCACATTACTTTAGAATCTTACCTACAACTCCTGCTCCTACTGTTTTGCCTCCTTCTCTGATAGCAA
>CAYGNF010000026.1:0-15972 GCA_964351245.1 uncultured Rickettsiaceae bacterium
GCTGATGTAGATTTATCATTACTAAAAGAGTTTGTAAGAGAGGATGAGTGTGATCAAATTGATGCAATAATTAACAATCCAGATCAGGCACATACCCAGGAGTTTCACATACGTGAAGGTAAAAATACACAAATATTAGAACAGCTACATTTCCCTAGCCAGTTTGATGGGTATATAGATTTGATAGGTAGTGATAATAATCATATAGAGCTACATTTTGATGCAGGATCAGAATATTTGCTGAAGTAGATTTATATTTACTGTTCAATACTTACCTTTGCACTTCTATTGATAGCATAAATTGCAAAACTTAAATAAGTGGACACATCAATAGTTTTGTGTTATAAGTATGAATGAAATTTAAATATAACAATACTATTTAGGCCCGGGACTAAAGACCAGATATTAAATTATTCTTTTGAATAAAGTTCCTAGTATAAAATAGTCTTTCATACTTCGAAGTTTTCTCTTAGTATTAGCTCGACTTTTCATAATGAATTCATTGTGATATTACCGATACTGAACATTATAGAAACTTTTAAATGAGTAATAAAGAAATATCTGGAGCTAGTATTACACCGTATCAAGAGCTGTTTAATGACATAGTGAAGATGGTGAATGAAGGCAAGAATCGTATTGCTACCGAATTTAACTCAACAGTAGTAGTACTCTATTGGTCTATTGGGAAAAGGATTTATGAAGAGATTTTGAAGGGAGATAGGGCCAATTATGGCGATCAGATTATATCTCATGTTTCGGACGAATTAACTATAAAATTTGGCAAGGGCTATAATAGGGCCAGTTTGTTTAGAATGGTCCGCTTTGCTAGAATATACCCTGATCACCAGATTGTCGCGACACTGTAGCGACAATTATCTTGGTCTCATATTGTACTCATTTGCCAGATGGAAAATGAATTACAAAGAGATTTTTATCTAGAAATGGCAAGGATAGAAAGGTGGAGTGTTAGAGAGACTAGAGATAAAATCAACTCTATGTTATTTGAAAGAACTGCAATTAGTAAAAAGCCAGAAGAAGTTATAAAAGCTGAACTTAGTAAGCTTCGTGATACAAATGAATGGAACCCTTACAGGGTCTACCACCTTTGTGATAATCTAGCTTAACTATAGACTCTATCGCAAGCCACTCTTCCTCTTTTAAGTCAGTTGGATAATCTCTTCTTGTCATCTAACCTCTCATTTAAAGTTAAATAAGAATATATTAGCTTAATTTAGGTTTGAAAACAACCTCTGAAGGAGAGAGTGATCAATATTCATCAAAAATTTTTCTTGGGCAAAAGGGGGTTAATAGAAACTGTAAATGACCAGTTGAAGAATATTTGTCAGATAGAGCATACTCGTCATAGAAAGCCTGAGAATGCATTTGTGAACCTAGTCTCAGGATTAATTGCATATTTTTTTAAACCTCGCAAACCCTCGATTAAAAACAACAAATTATCACCAGAATTTAAAGCGCTTACGTCAAACTGAGGTTAACTATTGCAATTTCTGTACTAGTATATTTGAATAATAACACGCCTCAGTTATTTTTCATTACCACTAAATATTTAATAAGGCAAAATATTATGTAATATTTACTATGTAATTACAATAACAGTTTTTAGTGAAATTACAACAATCTGGGTTTAAAAACAAAATTTATATAAAAAAATCAGTATCTCCAAACAATATAATGACAAAACATATTATTTATGTTAATAATCTGCCGTTATTAATGTAATAATTTTTTTTAAAAAATACATACATTGTAATCTATATTATAATAAGTAAGTACAAATGAAATCTAAATCAGTAGAAATGCATAATAATACAGACGCAGAAATTTTAAGCTGGCTTGTAGAAAAAGAGCGACAGATCCAAGAAGAAACTGACGTAAATACAATTCTGGCATTATACCGTGAATTTATAAATCTAAATATATTTGATACAAATTTTGTTAAGCATATGTGCGCCGCTTTAACAAAAATATTACCAGAATGTGCATATACAAATCTCGCAGATATAGTTTTAGGTTTAAAAAAACTAAACCATAACCAAGATATAGGATTTATACAATCTATCGTCAGCAATATTTGCACAAAGATAAAGGATGGGTCACCTAATAATTATCAGTCATCTATTAATATAATTTGGAGTCTATCTAAACTTAATTTTTTCGATCAAGGGACTTCTGAGTTACTATTAGATGATATATTCAAGAATATTCACAAAGTTGATATTGTAGAGCTAAATAAAATAACTCAGGCTATAGCTAATTTTAGAATAATTAACGAAACGCAGTTAGGTCAATTAATAGATCAGATCGATAAACAATCTGACTTGAAAATATCAGAGAGAGTGAATATTGCATTACATTTAAGAAAAATATCATTATGCGCTCCTATTAACAATAATCAGATAGTAGAATCTTCTATTAAGAAATTAATGGATAATATCGAGTATGATGAAAGAATGGAGGAATCTTTACTGCACCAATTACTCCTAATATCTATCTCTGGAACAGAAAGTGGATTCAAATCATTTTCCAACTACGCGGCGCCTACTTGTCCGAGTAAAATTCAAGAGAATGTTGTTCAATATATAAAAAAAGCATGCCCTAAGTTCCAACTGACTAAGGAGTATTATAATATAGCAACTGGCTCTCATACAGATTTATTAGTGCAACGAGACCTCAATGATAATATCCTTGATCTCTATGTGGAAATAGATGGTCCTACGCATTATTTTAGGAATCATAACCCGAAAAACCGTCCTGATGATCCACGCTATAATGGCAGTACTATATTTAGAAATAAGCTATATGAAATACATAATCAGAAGTTGCACATCATTCCTTATACTAATATTGATAAAAAAGATTATCACGCAAAGCTTTTAGAGGCTCTAAATCAAGATATAGAATTAAAAGATGATCATAATGCGAATGTAAAAACATCATATGAGATCCAATTATCCGCCAATCCAGATAATAATCTCTCTAAAAATAAACCCAAGGCCAAGGCTAAATCTTCGAAAAATAAATCCAATACCAAGGCTAAAAATCATGACGAGGTCACATCTGAGGATTTCCATGATCTATTGCAGGAGTTTAAAGATATTGCGCCCCCTATGGAATCAATTGAATCTCAATTCAAGATGTTATGTAGTCAATATGGTAATATTAATACTAAACGTCATAATAAGACAAAACACATCACCCTTACACCCCTTAAGCTTTTAGAACAAATCATTACCAAGAAAAACCTACAAGATCTACAAACGGCGGTTGAATATTACTTATCAGAGAAACCTAGTTTAGATTACGGTCATGTATTTGAATCATGTATATCTCGACTATCTCTGGATAATATAGGTAATACAAAAATATATCTTGGGGTTGCTGATAAAATTTTAAGTTCTGGTTATGAACCGTCTCCTCTCACGGCAGATATTATTAAAAGCCTTATATATGCTTTTTATCATAGCGAGGTATCTATATTTCACTCCTTTCTAAAGTTACTACCTATAAACCATTATACGCAGCAATTGAAAGAGTGTTTCTTGATTAACTGCGGATTTACAAATAATGTAGATACTGCAAGGTTTTTACTCAATGAAGAGGTGGATATTAATTCATGTTATAGTAGAATTTCTCTGGAAATGATACTTGGGGTCGGTACTGGTAAATACCACTCTGGATCAGAGGCTCTTGAGTCTCAAATCCGTTATACAATTCACGAATTATATGAGTATATTTTTTCTCCTAATGAATCTACCGCAGATACAGTGGAATCTATATTAGAAACTGAAAGAACACAGAATAGGGACAAACAACCTGATAATTCATATAATCAAGAGAATAGATCTACGGGAATGGGTCTAACAGCTCTACATGCAGCGTGCTATGTATATCAAAATACCGATATGGTAAGGTTTCTTTTAAACGAAGGAGCAAATCCAAATAGTATAAATGGGGTTGGCGCTACTCCTATAATATCTGCTATAATCAATGGAAGCGAAGATTCAGCACTGGAAATTCTTAAATACGACCCTAATATTGCCATAGCACTAAGGGGTAATATTACCATAACACATATGGCATCAGCAACTGGATTAAATAAATTGATTGCAGAATTAGCGAAATTAAATAAACTTGATTATTTGGCTACTACTGATATAAAGACTACTTTTGGAGTAGGTTACGAGAAGACAGAGGTTGCATTTACTCAAGGAGAAGTACCTTTAGTAAAAGCCTTGCAATATCGTCATGTAGAAATAGCAAAAATTCTAATACAAGGTATGCACAAAGAAGCATTGGATTCTTTAATCATACCAGAAGGTGGTCCTAATAATGTTATATATACTGACAAAATAGCCGCACAAAAAAACCCAGTATTACATTATTGTATTACTTATTATCCTGAATTAATTGATTTATTATTGGAAAAAGCAGTAGATCTGAATCAAGTGAATGATAATAATAATAATGGTACTCCTCTGATGTGCGCTGCTGAATATTCAAATATTAGCACATTGAGAAAATATTCTCAAATTACTCCTCCAGATACAACAACATATAATAAATTAAAATCAAATTTTATATTTGAAAAATTATTAATATCTGGAGCCAATATTAATCTAACGGATAGTCAAGGCGATAAGGCACAAATATATACTCAAGAGGAAGAAGTAGTTAGTGTACATAGTACCATTCTGGTGAATCTAGAAGCTTATAATATAACAGCACCTAATGATGTATATAATATGATAATACGGGTATATGAACAAACAACCACAGAAGAAGAGGTGCAACCATTAAAAGATTGGTGGCAGGCTAGGGACAACAGGCTTTCAGAAGGACGTGAGTTACCAAGTAATTATAATGAAAAAAGTCCAGACGAGGGGCTAGGCATCACCTATGATGACTCTGAAATGCAAGAAATCGGGATAGTAGGAGTAGAGGCAGAATCTCTTAATATTATTTAATTTTACCGTAGTATCTGACCATTTCGAAAAATCACAGAATTCTACTATGAGAGTTTGAGATACCGAACCCAGGCGTCCCAATCTCTTTTGCCAAGATTCTTTTCAAAGTTAATTAAATCATTGGAGGATTGTATGCAAGTTGCTTCATCTGGTATAACAATTTCTTTGTTTTGAGATAATGTACATATCTGGGCTTTGCATGCAAGATTCAGATGATATGTATAAAAAAGAGCTTCATATATCGTTTTACCGCATGTGATAGATCCATGATTGCGTAACAACATAGTAAGATTTTCCCCCAAATCCTTTGCGATTTTGTTTCCTTGCTCTTCCAAGAGAGCTAGAGAATCATAGTCAGAATAGGAAGTTCTATTATAAAAATGTAGAGCCCACTGACTCAAAGGCATTAAACCTTCTTTTATAGTCGAGACAGCTACTATCTCGGGAGTATGTATATGAAATATAGCATTAATATCACTCCTTGCTTTGTAAATGTTTGAGTGAATGATATATCCAGTTTTATTATATTGATATTCTAAACCCTCTAAAATTCTACAATCAAAATCCGCCCTAATGAGAGAATCCTGATCAACTTCAGCAAATTTCATCCCAAATGGGTATATATAATAGGACTGCTTATCAGAGCTTCTTGCAGATAAATGAGTATAGGTATGGTCATCAAGGCCCAAATGAGCTAAAATTTTATAAGCAAATACTAAGTTTTGTTTGATTTGAAAATCTTCCATGGAATTATCTTAATTTAAGAGAGCTAAGAGCTATAATTGCAAAAAGAGCTGAAGCGATCCAAAATCTTATCACTACTTTTGATTCACTCCAACCAGATTTTTCGAAGTGATGATGCAGTGGAGCCATTCTAAAAAATCTCTTCCCCCCAGTGACCTTGAAATAATAAACCTGTATTATTACCGATAGAGTTTCTATTACAAAAAGCCCACCAGCGACCGCAAGAATTATCTCGTGTTTTACAATTATACTAATCACTCCGAGTACACCTCCAAGAGATAGGCTACCAGTATCACCCATGAATATTTGTGCGGGCTGGGCATTAAACCATAAAAATCCCATGCCAGCGCCTATAATAGATCCGCACAAGACAGAGAGCTCAGCTACCTGAGGAATATGTAATAATTGTAGATAATTCGCATAAAAGCTACTTCCTACGCAATACGCAATCAAAGCAAAGCATCCGGTAACCATACAAATAGGGACAATTGCAAGACCATCAAGACCATCTGTTAAATTTACAGAATTAGCTGACCCAATTAGCACAAATACACTAAAAGGTATATATAAAGCACCAAGATGTAGATATAAATTCTTTGTAAAAGGCAGAACTAAGACATCGCTATAGCATTGCTCGGAAATGTAGGACACTACTATGCAAGTAGGAATTGCTATAAGAATCTGGGCTAAAATTTTTTGTCTTGAAGTCAAACCCGTATGATCTTTTTTTGTAATTTTTAAGTAATCATCTATAAAACCTATTAATCCAAACCCTATCATTATTATTATCACAATATTTACATAGGGATTTAACATATCTGCAAAAAGAGAGGATGAAAATAATGCAGACGCTATAATAATCAAACCTCCCATGGTAGGAGTACCCATTTTGACTTTATGAGATTCTGGTATATAATCCCTTATTGGCTGACCTTCATTTTTCCATTCTTTTAATAGTTCTATAATTCTACCACCTAGTATAGTGGCAAAACAAAAGCTAGATAATATCGAGACTATAGTTCTAAATGAAATATAGTGTATTAAATTCGCTACATGATTCTGATGAGCATATGATTTCAAAAGTAGATATATCATATATTTTAAAACTCTACTATTCGTGAATAATGTATTTGATCTCCATATGCTGGTCCTAACATAATATCTTGTACTTATATTTTAATTGGCATTATTATTCACTCTTAGCATATGGCATATTACTCCATAGGATAGTATTCTATATCTATAACGCGCAAGAATTCTTACTATACTTATAACTTCAGAGCAAATTATCTCCTTTCGCCTTTTTTGTTGTGTTTGTAAAATCTACCGATGTTACCAATATATTCCTGTATGGGATTTTTCTTTACGAACTGAGATTTAGTATATTCTTTTGCTATTTTTAAATTCGAGAACTCAAGATTCTCAAATTTTTCCACAGTATCTAGAGTATTTTTTGTAAATGTAATTCTCACTATTACTTGATTATTGATTACAGGATCTAAAAATGACCTCTGAGTCATCTGTCTATAAACATAATACCAACTATCTTCAGTATAATCTGGAATCACATTAGGATACCCCACTAAATTCTCAACCTCAGCTTTACTAGGCTTATCTTTAGCAAGCATAATGATCTGCTCATCACTCACTAAGGTCCCATTATGAAATTTAGTTTGACATGATTGCATAATACAGCACACGCACAATAGCGATACTGATTTAAAAATTTTTCGTAGCAACATGTAATTTCCTCTCCGGTTCAAATATTTACTGGATTTTTTTATCTGATCATATATATTATTTCTTCAATTGACAAATATATTTTTAAAAAGGTTTTAATAATGGCTGTACCAAAAAAGAAAACTTCGAAATCGAAAAGAAATATGAGAAGATCCCATCACGCTCTCTCAAAAATTAATGTGATCGTTGATAAAGAAACTGGTGAATATAGATTACCTCATCAGATGAATGCTCGGGATGGCAAATATAACGGGAGACAAGTACTCACTTTGGTCAAAGATCAAGAAGATTCTGATGATATTGATTAGATTGATATAATCTCATGCCTTGTAAAATTATCGGCGTAGGAGGATTTTTACCTGGTGAACCTGTTCTAAACTACGATATAGAAAAAAAGCTCAACACGAGTCATGAGTGGATTTTAGAAAGAACTGGTATTCATCAGCGCTACTTTGCTGATGTTACTACGTTTGATATGGGGTACCAAGCATCACTAGATTTATTTGCGCATTATGATATTCGCCCGACTTCTATCGACCTAGTTCTGGTCACTACATGCACTTCAGATTTAGCATTTCCTTCTATAGCTAATAGGTTGTGTAACGCATTAAATATAAAGCATATTCCCGCTTTTGATCTAAACGCTGTATGTTCCGGATTCCTTTACGGATTACACGTAGCATCGCAGATGATACGCTCAGAATCATGCAATAGAATTTTACTAGTTTCGGCAGAAAAAATGAGCTCCTTGCTATCAATGAATGATAGAAAAGTAGATATATTATTTGGTGATGGAGCCGGGGCTGTAGTAATTGAAAAGTCTGGTGATGCAATATTTGATAGTCTAATAGGATCTGATAGTAATCATATAGATATACTCAAAACTGAAAAATATAATGACGGTACTCGCCAAAAAGTAACTATGCAGGGTCCTGATGTGTATAAATACGCAGTTCAAAAAATCGCAGATCTTTCACGCAAGATTCTCGTAAAAAACAATATGTCTTCTGAGGATATAGATTATTTTGTACCACATCAAGCGAATGCTCGTATTATCGAATCAGTAGCTGAAAAAATCTCAATAGATGATAGTAAAATTATTCAAACCGTTGCACATCACGCTAATACCTCTTCTGCAACTATTCCTCTTGCATTATACTATCTACGTACAAAAAATTTGCTCTCAAGTAAAACCATTTTATCTTCTGCGGTTGGCGCTGGTATGAATTATGGAGCTGCAATATATCAAGTAGAATAGTGAAAATGGATTTATTGCTATCAGTTACTTTGCTCTTCTGCTAGATATAATCCTGGGGCTCGTTGCGCCTATCAAAAATTCAAATGTAAATAACTATAGCTAGAGCGTTATAAAAAGAGTACAAAAGAAGGGTAGGATGTGTTAAGATAGGTGAAGCAAAAAAAGATAGAGAAACAAGAATGACGTATCCGATCCAATTCAGGAAAAAAATATTAAAGATAAAGGAAGAAGAAAATCTATCATTTTCTGAAGTAGCAAAAAAATTTAGTATAGCTAGAGCTGCAATATTTCGTTGGAGTAAAAATATTGAACCACAAAAGCATAGAAATAAGAAGTGGAGCAAAATAGATATTATAAAACTCAAGAAAGATATAGAAGATCATCCTGATAGTTATTGCTATGAGAGGGCTAAACGTTTAGGTGTGAGCCAAACTGGGATAAGAGATGCGCAGTATCGTTTAGGAGTTACCTATAAAAAAAACTCTAAACCATCCCAAAGCGGATCCAGAAAAAAGATCTACCTTTTGCCAAAGGATTAATAAGCTAAAAAAAGAAGATAAGCCAATAATTTACATTGATGAAAGTGGCTTTGCGCATGATATGCCAAGAACGCATGGTTATTCGATAAAAGATAAGCCTTGTTATGGAAAACATGATTGGGGAGCCAAAGGAAGAACCAATGCCATAGGACCTCTGATTGGGAGGGCTATAATTGCAAGTAGGTTTAGTTACTGGCTCTGTTAACACATAAGTCTTTACGGCTTGGGTAGAGCAGGTTTTACTGCCTGAGCTACCTAAAGAAAGTGTGATTGTGATGGATAATTCCACTTTTCATAAAGGAAAAGACATGCAAAAAATATTAGAAGATTCGGGGCATACTCTACTTTATCTCCCTTCTTATTCTCGAGATCTCAATCCTATTGAGAAAAAATGTGCTCAAGCTAAGCATATACGTAGAACAACTAGCTGCTCTATTGATGAGCTATTTGCATATCATTTACCATAATCTTTTTATAACGCTTTAGCTATATAAGACCCAAGAATAAATCTTAGCAAGGCCTACAAAAGATTTATAGACCTTGATCGTGCGGGATAAAAAATGATGCTATTTTTTTAACTCCTCCATAGAGACTAAATAGTGTGATGGGTAGCTTTTATAAGCGCCAGTTGCGGCATCAATAAGGAATCCAGGCCAAAACACAACATTAACAAGCGAAACTGCATTGAAGCTATCACCTACTAATACATTAAGTTGTCTGTAGTTTTCTTTGGTACATACTACTGATACTGATCCCCCTTTTTTTACGCGAACGCTGGAAATAGCCCCATTTGTGACGTGGTCTCCATAGCTATCATTTACGATGCATACTGCTCCATCAATAGGAAGTTTGGTTATGACGTCTACCACTCTAATATTAATGTTTTGAGAGGATCCAGAAATTACTGTTGCGCAGCTAGATAACATTATCGAAGCTGTGAACAAAAGATACAATTTACTTATTTTATTCATACTAATTTATTTATATATTATAACTCATGAATTATACTAATATAATACCCTATGTCAAGTAAATTGTTAGGTCTATAACTTATGTGCTTGTTGTAATACATTATTATTTCTTTCAGGAGATAGATTCTAATTTAACCTAAATTACTATAATAAGAATCTAGGATAATGCAATTGTATTAGTGATATTTAAATCAATACTAATATGATTATATAACTAATATTACAATAAGTAATTATCTCATTATTCTTATATGTTATCATTATTTACATTAGTATAAAAAGTTAAAAACTATGGACATTGAAAATTTGCAACCATTATTCAAACCTAATTCTGTAGCACTTGTAGGAGCAAGTAATAGAGCTAATTCCATCGGTCATGTTGTTATAAAAAATTTATTACAAAGCGGGTTTCACGGTTGTATTATGCCAATTAATCCAAAAAGCAATTCGATAGAAGGAGTCTTGTGTTATAAAGATATTAATAGTCTTCCCATGACACCAGATTTAGCTATTTTTTGCATTCCTGCCCCTGGAGTAGCAGGGGTTCTTGCAGAGCTTGGTAAAAAGGGGACTAGGGCTGCTGTTATTATTTCCGCCGGTTTTGGTTATGGAGAAGGGGAAGAAGGCATAAGACGAAGGAAAGAAGTGATAGATGTAGCTAAGCAATATGGTATTCGTTTAATAGGACCAAATTGTGTAGGGTTGCTTATACCTTCTATTGGTCTAAATGCTAGCTTTGCCCATGTGACTCCAGATGAGGGAGATATAGGATTTGTAAGTCAATCTGGGGCTGTGGTAACAGCAGTGCTTGACTGGGCAAAAAGTAAACATATAGGTTTTACGCATGTTATTTCTATGGGAGATATGATTGATTTTGATTTTGGTGAAGCAATTGAATATCTAGCAAAAGACCCCAAAACTAAAACCATTATTTTATATATTGAAGCAGTTACTAATGCCCGCAATTTTATATCTGCAGCAAGAGCGGCTGCTTTAATAAAACCAGTTATAGTTTTAAAACCTGGGCGCAGTGAAGAGGGTGCAAAAGCGGCTGCTTCCCACACTGGATCTTTAGCAGGATCTGATAACGTTTATGATGCAGTGTTTCAGCGGTGCGGAATTTTGCGTGTGTATGGTATGAATGAATTGTTCGATACTATGGAGACACTAGCTCGTAACCAAGAACTCTGGGGTGATCGTTTGTGTATCTTAACTAATGGGGGAGGTATAGGAGTTCTAGCTACGGATAAGCTAATAGAACTTGGAGGTCGATTAGCCCAATTACAAGATAAAACCATAGCGCGTTTGAACGAAGTCTTGCCAGCTACTTGGTCTCATGGGAACCCTGTAGATATTATTGGTGATGCACCGGGCGAACGTTATGCAAATGCATTTCGCATTATCATGGAAGATAACAACGTAGATGCGATATTAGTGTTAAACTGTCCAGTAGCAATTATACCAAGTATAGAACCCGCAGCAGCAATACTAAATGCCTATAAAGCAAGTAATAGACATCCAAAACCTATTTTAATTGCAGCTTGGCTAGGAGAAGGGGAGGGGGCTGCAGAATCAAGGCGTCTATTTGCTACGAATAATATTCCATCTTATAGTACACCAGGGAGTGCGATCGGTGGATTTAAGCGTATGGTGGAATATTACTATAACAGAAAAAAATCATTAGTTTCACAAGAAGAGCATGAAAAATTTCATTATCAGGTAGCTTATGATATTCTGCAAAAAGCAATCACCAATAAACAAGATTGGCTTACTGAAATCGAGGCAAAAAATATATTTAGGGCTTATGGTATACCAATCGTAGAAACTTTTATGGTCAAAAGCCCCGAAGAAGCTTATCAGGAAGCTAAGAAGATAAAGAGTAAAATGGTTCTAAAAATTCTTTCTCCAGATATTACTCACAAATCTGACTCAGGTGGTGTGGTATTAAATTTACAATCTCCAGAAGAAGTTAAAGATGCTGCGCAAAAGATGTTAGAGCGCTATAAGGTTACGGATCCTAAAGCCAATATACAAGGTTTTGCTTTGCAAGAAATGATAGACCGTCCTAAAGCGCATGAACTAATTTTAGGCGTTTCGGAGGATAGTATTTTTGGCCCAGTTATGCTTTTTGGAAGTGGGGGAAAAGCCGTTGAAATGATTAAAGACAGCTCCCTGGCACTACCTCCATTAACAATGGAATTAGCTACTGAATTAATTATGCGTACTAAAATTTATGATTTGTTGAAAGGTTATAGAGATGAGAAACCAGTAGATATCACCGCTATTGCTCAGTGCTTGGTTAATTTATCTCAATTAGTAATAGATCTACCAATGATCAAAGAACTAGATATTAACCCCCTAATTGCCGATCATCACGGGGTAATTGCTTTAGATGCTCGCATTAAAGTGAATTTGAGCGCCCATGATCCAAGTCGCCTCGCCATTGTTCCATATCCGCATCATTTAATTAAAAAAGTTGAAATAGCTGGTTATGATGATTTGACATTACGCCCTGTAAAATCTAAGGATAATATTGCGCTAAATGAAGTTTTTAATAGAATTAAATTATCAAATTATTCCCAACTTTTGTTGTCTTTGCCATACGAAATATCTTTAGTATCAACTCGTCTTTGCCAAATTGACTATAATAAGGAAATGGTGTTTGTAATAGAGAATAAAAAACACGAGACTCAAATCTTAGGTGTTGCACGAGTGCGAAAAATAACAAGTGGAAAAAGCCCTGCTTTTGAATGTATGTTAGATGTTGTACCGGAATTTTATAATCATTCTAGTGTATTACTAGAATATATAATTGAGTATGCAGGTTCTACTGAAGTTACTACTTTATTTACCGATGTATGGGACCCTATGTTTTATGAACATTATATAAAATCTGGGTTTAAAGAGACTTCTTACAGTAAAAAAGGTACAAAAAGACTGGTATATGAGTTATAGAGTCTGTTTTTTCTAATTCTGCCCAATAGAAATATGCTTTAGTGCTAAGATGCTATTTGAACAGAGACATAAACTCTATTATCTTTTTTACGAGTAAATTGGACATTGCCTGAGACGAGAGAGTAAATAGTATGGTCTTTTCCTAGTCCTACATTTTGCCCTACTTTAAATTTTGTACCCCTTTGTCTTACGATGATGTTACCTGGAATTACAGATTGTCCATCCGATTTTTTGAGGCCTAATCTACGACCCGCGGAATCTCTTCCATTTCTAGAACTACCACCAGCTTTTTTGGTTGCCATTTAAATCACTCCTTATTGTTTTTCAATATTCAAGATTTGTACACTTGTCATTTCTTGACGATGACCTTTAGTACGACGATAATTTTGTCTACGTTTCTTTTTAAAGACAAGAACCTTGGTAGATTTAGATTGCTCCAGTATTCTAGCCTTGACTGCAGCTCCCTGTACTACAGGAGTACCTATGAATGATGGTTTAGCGTACTCTCCAATCATAAGAATATCTTTAAACTCCACTTCTGAACCAGGATCGCCTTCGATTTTTTCTATTCTAATTATCCTGTTTGGCTCAACTTTATACTGCTTTCCTCCAGTCTTTATTACAGCAAACATCAATGTACCATGCTTTATATTTCAATTACAGAATATACATATAGTATAGCTTAAGTCAATTAAAATTTTACAAATCTACTTATGACTCGCAATATAAGATTGTATATAATGCGCTATATTTTCCGGAGATTCATTCGAAGAAAAATGCTTTAAGAATTTCATATTCTTAGACATGAAATAAATAAACGAACTATGATCCATTAAATAATCTTCTGGCCCCGCATCATCTCTAGGCGCTATTGCATAAAAGACTTTAAACTTATGGGCAACTTTTTTTACCTCTTCAGCTGGACCAGTATATCCTACAATTTTTTGATGAAAATGAGAAACATAAGATTTCAATACCTCTGTTGTATCTCTCTTAGGATCAATTGTTACAAAAATCGGCTTAATAGCTATATTATTGTTTTCTAGTATATCTATTACATTACTCATTGTTGATAAAGCAGTAGGGCATATATCTGGACAATAGGTAAAACCAAAATATACAAGTTTATATTGCTCCCTGAATTGCGTTGTACTTTCTACTATATTTCTATGATTGATCAAAGCAAAATTTCCGCCTATATCAACCTCATTTTGAGTGATATTATCATCAGTTTTTTGTTTTGACGGCGGAGACTCTATTAATAAAAAATAAGAGCCTAAAATAATAACAAATGTAGCAACAATTGTAATGATTTTTGCGAAGTTATTGGAGTCATTATTCTGCATAGTTTATTTCCCTTGCTATATTTAGTTTATCAATGTTATTGTCCAGTAGTTTAATGTTAAGAAATGCCAATATTAAAATAAGCATCTTAGTATAAGCATCTTAGTAGAGTGAGATTAGCACCAACCATGCACCATTAAATACACGGATTCTATATAATATAATTAGTAGCATCTAGTATGTGACATAATATATCTACTTATGATCTAAATCAACTCTTTATTGATATCACCTTTTTTCCTTGCATATATCCCTGTAGTACCGCTGGTATAGAAACAGATCCATCAGAATTTTGATAATTTTCTAATATTGCAACTATGGTTCTACCTACTGCTAAACCAGATCCATTTAATGTATGTGCAAATTTAGTATTTAGCTGACCAAATTCTTTGTATCGTGCCTTTAATCTTCGTGCTTGAAAATCTCCACAATTAGAGCAGCTTGATATTTCTCTATATTTTTTTTGCCCAGGTAACCACACCTCTAAATCATATGTTTTTTGAGCGCAAAATCCTGTGTCACCTGCGCATAATAGCATTTTTCTGTAAGGTAGTTCTAGCTTTTTGAGTATAGTTTCGGCGGCATCGGTAATCACTTCATGTTCTTGGGATGATTCATCATCTGCTGTAATTGACACAAGTTCAACTTTACTGAATTGATGTAATCTAATCATTCCCCTTGTATCTTTACCTGCTGCACCCGCTTCGGATCTAAAGCACGGAGTATATGCTGTAAGACGCATAGGTAGACGTTCTCTAGGTATAATAGTATCTGCTACTAGATTCACCAAAGAAACTTCAGATGTAGGAATTAATCTATAGTGGTTTGAAGTAACAAAGGATTCGTCAGCAAACTTCGGCAATTGTCCGGCTTTATACATAGCATCATTTCTTACTATATAAGGAGGCGATATCTCAGTAAATCCAAATTGATTCACATGATTATCTATCATAAAACTAGCAAGAGCCCTTTCTAGCTGAGCAAGCGCGTTACTTAGAACAACAAATCTACTGCCAGACATTTTAGAAGCTGATGCGAAATCCATCATTTCAAGAGTTTCGCCAATCTCGAAATGCTCTTTTGGATCACTTATCTCTTTAATATGACCGTACTGTTCTATTTCAATATTTGATTCATCATCCCTACCTTCTGGTACATCTAAAGCAAGGAGATTAGGTATTGTTTCTAAAATTTCTTGTAAACGATTATCAGACTGATTCTTAGATTCTAGTACTTCTAAGGTTTTTTTTAGCTCATCGGCTTTACTTCTAAGATCCCGAAATTCTTTGCTAGTAGGATCCTTATATTTAGGAAATTCTTTAGAAATCTCATTTCTTTTTTGTTGAACTTGCTGAATCTCTGTGATTAAATTTCTTTTTTCTGTTTCAAGATTGATGATTTGTGAAGATAGAGGACTTATTCCCCTAAGAGCAAGG
>CAYGNF010000027.1:0-6896 GCA_964351245.1 uncultured Rickettsiaceae bacterium
AGTTTTATGTAAAAAATCATATGCGGAATATACTTGTATGAATCTATTATTGATGACAGGGTCATTAAGTAGGGTGGATATTTCTTTATTGACTGTTTTGTACAATTTATCCTTAAACTCGTTTAAAGATAATTCAAGCCCTCGATCTATTACCGCGTCAAGAGCTGCGCCTACTATCACTCGGCCGGCAATGCATTTCATCGTTTCTGCGATTAAATTTTCTTGAAGCACAGGAACAGTAGTCATTAGCCCCATTTTTGTTAGAAGTTTTTCTGCGCCTAAAGTACCTAGAGTTATTGCTGCAGTTAGACCTTTTTCTGTTAAATATTGATCCCAGTTGATCTGCTGCCCATTTGCAATTAATGCTGCTTTGTAGATATCTTTTATTCCATCTATTATTAAGGTCGAAGCAAGATTAATCTGTCCTGCCATCATGCACATATAGCCAATTGCAACCTGCGCACTACCTATTAAGCTCAGTACTATAACTGCCCCCCAGTCAGTGGTAAGTTTTCCTTCTTTTAAATCGAATGTTTGGTATATACCAAGGAGTAATAATTCATAGGTTTCGTCATCTAATATATCAATTTTATCTTTATTGATTCCTTCATATTGCCTTTTGAAGAAATCTGATATTGTTTGGGCTGAGCTTATATCGATATATTTTGTTGGGCTACAATTAGCAATTTTATCGTTGAGATGTTCTATGTGCACATCAAATGAACGTAACATATTGATTTTCGTCATTATCTGATGAATTATTGGTGCATCTTCTTTGTGGGTTGATAATATTTGAGACACTTCTAGATTAGGAATCAGAATCTCATGTATCAGGTTACGTACTTGCAATAGATGCTCTGAAGCTTGATACATATATTCTCTAGACGATGGGGTCATTTTGTTTTTGGATTTGATTTCAATAGAGCCTGACCTGATTTTGCTGTATGCTAAATTGTAACTTGCAGCAAACCCGAAATCTGTATCTTTGTTATAGGCATCTTGGAGTAAATTGATTGCTAGATTGTAATTTTGTGCATTAGCTTGCACTCCTAAACTAATCAAATAAGCCGGGTTAATCATTAAAGCTAAATTATCTCCATATTCTGCCAGTATTGTATTTGCAAATTCTGAGAACTTCTCTAAAAAAGATTCGGTCTTTATCTTGAGTAAATATTCTGCTCTTTCTTTTTCTTTTTGATCAGCAGAGGCAAGGATTGATCTTAGTGCTTGTTTATCTAAGTGACTAAGTATTTCTAGCATTTGGTCATTTTGCTCTAATAGAGTTTTAATAATATGCATTATTCCTGAGTCATGCCCTAGAATTATAGATGTAATATTATCTTCTGCTTCTTTCAGAGAAATTGGAGTTAGAGTGGAGTATGAATATATGTTTGGACCAATATTTGTACGTAGTATGAAAATTTTCCTGTTTTCTTGCTCTGGATGTTTAAATATCTTATTACCCATATTTTCTACAACGACAATATCTACTTTTAATATTTCTGCTGTTGTTTGTATGATCAGATCATCTGTGATATCTGAAAAATTTTTGCCTTGCGCGCATAAAAGCGTATATACAACTTCTTTGAGAGCGGCATAACTGATTAAATGTTGATACCCATCTGCAAAAGCTTTAAATATAGAATATGCTCCTCTACATTTGTTTTTTATTTGAAGACCCACTTCTTGTAGTGATTGATTCTCTATATTTGGCTTTTCTATATCTATTTGTTGTAATTCTTGTAATAAAAAGGCCCATCTTTCTTCTGCTTGATATAATTTATTATCATTACAATCAATCTGCCTGAGTTGTTTAATAAGAGCCCAGAATTTTTCAAATAATTGATCATTCAACTCTAAGTTTTTTACCTTATAAATTTCCGACTCCAGTACGCGTATGTGCTCATTTACGCTTCTTAGTATTTTTACTTCAGAAATTTTTGAATATTCTTGCGTATCATGAGCAAACTCATCGCAAAAAGTTTGTTTGTGATTAATAATCAATTCCGCTGAACCTGGCTCTCCAGCTCTTGCGCTTCTCCCAAAAGCCTGCTCCTCTACTCTTAAATTGCTAGGTAAGAAGGTTACACATACATGTAGTCCCCCATTTTTTATCAAAGCGGGGCTTAATTTAATATCAGTTCCTCGACCTGCTAGATTTGTTGCAATTATTATATCGCCCGGCTTTGTAATATCCTTCAGATTATCTCCTTCAATAGATTCGCCGCTAATAAAATAAGAAGTGATATTAGAGTGAGAATATTTTGTCTGCAATGAACGCTGAATGATCTTTGCATCTTGTATTGTTTTGCAAATAATCAAAATCGCTCTTTGGTCTGCGGTAATTTTGTCCGTAGAAGAGACTATGTTACGAACCCAATCATCAGAGTTGCTACATATTGCTCCATCGAGCTCTTGGAAATTTTTGATTTTATAAGTTGGCACTTTCCATATTTGTACACCATATATTTCTGAG
Organism: uncultured Rickettsiaceae bacterium; assembly: GCA_964351245.1. Classification (GTDB taxonomy): domain Bacteria; phylum Pseudomonadota; class Alphaproteobacteria; order Rickettsiales; family Rickettsiaceae; genus JANRKH01. The sequence continues at coordinate 2,477 of CAYGNF010000027.1, forward strand.
AGCATATTTTGTGCAGGAGTAGAGCCTAAAGTACCAGACATACCAAATACTTTATTTCCGTATTTCTTAAAATAGCTTAAGTTTGATATATAGCTTCCAGACATTGTTTCTGGAGTAATGCATATACCCTCTTTGAGCTGCAAGAATTGATGCAAACCGTTAGACCAATGTAAAGAGCGGTGCACCAGGCCCGTATTGTTATAATCTACCGGCGCTATCTTTGCTACTCCTTTTGAGTCTATGACTTTTATATAATCTTTATCTAAATTATACATACTAGCCTGCAAAGCAGATTCACTCCAGGGTAAGGCCATTTTAGTAATAAAATGATGCAGATGTTTAGGGATATATATCTGCATTGCGTTATTATTATCAAAACGAATGTCTTGAATATATTCTTCAAGATGAGTAATTAAAAAACTATTTCTATCGCCCACCGAATATTTCCCAACCTCATTGCCACTATTATCTTTATGAATAAAGATCCATGCTTGATTTTCTTGGTTATATTCAAGGGCATTTAATACTCTTGTTAATTCGTGCCAAATCGCAGAATAGACGGGCATCAATTGACCTATTCCCGGCGCTTGCTTCCCGAATTTCATAACTTTGCCTGCATCATCAATAAGCATACTATCTACTTCATCTACTATAACTAAGTCACATTTTCTGTCACCTTTAGTGCCTAATCTTTGATATCCATGACGTAAATAATCCCTTTGAAAACTCGATACATCTCCGTATACGATTTGTTTAGTATAGCATGGCCTTATACCCTTTGTTGCTATGTCTTCTACATTATTATCAGCACTAATACCAAACATCGTAAAAAAATCGGCCCTATGATCTGCATCTCTTTTAGCCAGTAAACTTGAGCTTGTGATGACGTCTACATCATGACCTTGCAGAGCTTTCATTGTAGCAAGTAAAGCAATGATGGTTGTTTTCCCTTCACCTGTTGAGATTTGTAGCAAAGTGCCTTGGTCTTCATTACTTGCTTGGAATGATTGATTATTAGAAAGATTGCAAACCATTAATATTAAAGACAAAATCTGAGTATCTCTGGGGTCTTGATTGCAAAAAATAATATTGCCGCGCTTTAATACTGCTATTACCTCAACAAGTAGATTAATTTCTTCTGGAGTAGTATTTTGCGATACGTTTGCTTTTGTGGGATTTTTGGAAAAATATTCTTGCTTTACACGAGAGGCCCATTGTAAGATCTCAGGCTTAGTCAGGTCTTTAATGAGTTTATCTGCATTAGAGCCTAAAAGAGAGCTTGGACGATTGTAAGCATCTATTATTTTTTTATATAATTCTTCTATATTAGCAGTATCTGGGTAGTTATTTTGACTACTAAAGCCCGATATTAGTTCTTGAAATGTTTTTGCAACTGGAGTCAGCTCACCTTCTTGTTCACTAGCTTCTTGGTCGCTAATTGTCGATTCTTCTTGAGTATCTTCATTTGCACTAATATTAACATTTTCTACATCATGTAATGAAGCTGTGATAGGGCGCGTAGTTTTTGATTGATTTTGGGAAATCATGAGCTTCATCAGGTTAGCTATCTTAGGAGATTGAGTTGCAAGATGATCACTCATGAGGTCGATCGACTGGCTCGATAGTGGGGCGTTTAATGTATATATTTCTGTAAATACCTCATAAACTAACGCTGGATTTGATACTTTATTTATAGCAATTTTGATGATTTGATTAGCAAGATCATATTTTTCTAGAAATAAATTATTGATATTGGGTAAAATTTTACAAAAAGATTTAATAGCGTCGCAAATATATTTTGAATCTTGAAGTATTGGTAGAATCTCCAAGATATTAACCCCATCGTCAATCAGATCGCGATTATTTTTATGTAAATAACTTTCATTTGCTGAATATTTATAAACAAGTTGGGATAAAACTATTATATTAAGAGTTCGAAAAATAGAATCTATATCATCATTTTTTGTATCTACCAAATATTTTTGCAATTTGCCTATTGTCTCGATAGAAAAAGAGGTAAAGTCTGTTGTATCATTTTTTAGAATTTGACTCAATGTAACGTCAATTAAACTAGATATATTATTTATGCCCATAGTAAAACCACCAGGAGTAATGCCTAGAGCAGGATTTAATATTGTCTCTAATATTGCTTTTGGATTATCGTAGCAAATATTTTCTTTTACATCTTCTTTAGTGAGTAACTTACAGTAGTTTGTTAATATTTCTTTAAATTTACTTCCAAACGGAGTCTTATTTGCATATTTTAAAACTATATTGAGGGTTTGTTCCTGAATTTGATAATCTTTACATGTTATATGATGATTCAGAATCTCGTGTATTTTAAACGGATTTTGATTATCATTATAATGATTCTCATATTTTTGTATCAATAAAAGAAAAATATCTTCGCTATAAGCTGGATCTTGCTTAAGCAAAAGTTTTTGGCACTCACCCGCAAAAACCTTCATTTTCCCCCCAAAACGATCTGATCTTTTCCATAACTCATCAATGATCAAAAGCTTAGTTTGGTTTGAAGATTGGGCGGCATTAAAGAAAGAAAATAGAGTATCATTTGGCAAATGATCTAGAGCGTGCATACCAGCACTCGATATATTAGATCCTAAAAAACCAATAAAATCATCGGCCAAATAGTCATCTAAATTAGGATATATACAATTATATATACTATTTATTTGATCCTCGCCTCTAGGTGATAATAAAGCAGGCTGACTTATGTTTTCTGGATTATCGAGTTCTGGCATATTATAACGTTATCTATTCTCAAAATTTACTCATGATGCATTTACTTAAAATCATCATCACCGTAAGTAACATAGTTTGCATCTAAAGGGCAAGTATCTACTTGGGTGCAACCTGCCAAAAGTAAGCTAAAATTATCTAAACTGGAAGAAGCAATAATATCGGGCATTTTATCTATAAATGCCTCCACTAATCCCCGAAATATATTTTCAAAATCCCTAGATGATACAGCGGATTTTGAGTCTACATCCTCCGATCTAATGGTTTCGTATCTATGCATCAGCATAGTAAGAGGAGCGTATGACTCAAGGGATGGGGAATCAGTATCTAATGTTTTATCTTGGCTCGGAATATTGTTTGGATTTTCTGTACGACCTAAAATCTCAGAAATGATGTGGATATTACTAAAGTTAAGAGACAAGAACTCAGCCGCATAATTCAACGCTACTTTTCCATCAGAATCTTTTAGATTGCAATTTATATAGGGGCGTTTGTGTAAAATTTTTGTTGCAAGAGCATCAGAATCTGCCTCTAAAGAATAAGTTAAAACGGATCTCCCTAACTGATCTACAACATCCAACTTTGATATATAATTAATAAGATTATCTGCTCTACGATAATCTTGAGATTTTATAGATTTTATAGAAATGTTTAATATCTCTAAATTTGACATATAAGATAGATTACCAAAGCTTTGTGGTCCAAGATTAGGAAATATTGTTTTTATGCTCTCTTGGGTCTCTTTAATATCTGGATCACAGACGGAGTTTAGAATCTTTGCTCTATCCATAAATAGATCATTAGTTTGTCTTGAATATGCAAGATCTTGATGATGATCCTGGTATTTAAAAACTTCATTCTTATAAATACTGCGTCTATCATTTACCCCTTCTTTTGTGATAGTAAGTTCATTCTGAGCTTTAGGTGCATTTAACTTCAATACTTGTAACTGAGAATCTAAATTACTCTTTAGTTGCTTTGTTTCATCTACTGATGATTCTAGGTAATTCGATATTTTTTTAGATGTCCCGAGTTTTACTAAAGTGTGCTTATAAGATGCAAGAGCCTCTTCTGGTTTTTCTATTTCATCCATAATATAATCCGTAATTTCTAACCTAATTATTTTTTATTGACACTAGATTCAACTATAAGTTATCTTATATCTTTGAGTCAATAAATAATTAGGCCAAAATTATGGATGCAAGTTCTGAAACTTTAGATAAACTACAAAACAAAATTAACAAAGAATCTACAAAAAATTCTCGGTCTAAGCGCGATATCTTTGATGGAAATGTAGAAGAGAATTTTAATGACTTAGTGGCAAATAGCCAGGCGCTAGGATGTTTGCATGCAGAAGCAGAAAATTACCAAAGTCAGGCCCATAAGATCAAAGAAGGAGTAGAGGCTAACAGAGAAGCGTATTATCACCATGTCCCAAAAGATGTCAAGATTCGTACAACAGTCTTTGGATTCATCAATGGTCATCCAAAGCACGAAACTATATATGAATTGCAATTTAATGCAGCTATGTTCAATCAGCATTTATCAGAATCAGAAAATCTTATATCTAGAACTAGCGCGATGAAAAATGAAGCAAGAGAGAAGGCAGACATTGCTAAGCAAAATTTAGCAAGAGGGATAAAGCAATAAATCGAAAAAA
>CAYGNF010000027.1:6906-15866 GCA_964351245.1 uncultured Rickettsiaceae bacterium
ATGCGCAAAAAGAGGATTTAGATAAGAAAAACGATGCGATAACAGAGGAGCTTTATCAATCTCTACCAGAAAATGCAAATCTCAAATATGAAGCCGATCAGATAACTGAGCAAACAAATCAAGCAAATCGATCCATCGCTTCAAACAAACTATTAGAATCGGATTTACAAGAGGCCTCTGCTTTACTTCAAGAATCTACTACGCAAACACAAAAAATGGAAGAGGCGTTACACTTAGACAATATTAGCCTACTAGAACAAATAAAAAATAAGGCAAAAAGCACAAAGGAAATATTAGTAAAAATGAGTAACTTAGAGAGGACAGTTTATTATGCAAAGTTATATCAAATCTTAGAACAAAACCCCGAAGCGCACAAAGAAGTAAGTGCGAGGCTTCTCACTCTTGAATCTATGGGAATAGATAATCACTGTCTAGCGGTAATTGCTATTGGCGCAAATAACTTAGAGTTATTTAAAAAAGCGCTAGATAATGTTACGGATATGGAAACAATCTTATTTGATAAAAAAAATCTTCTCCAGCTAGTACTATCAAGCGAAGATACTGAAATTAGAAAAATTGGCCTAGAGAAGGCTTTGCAACTTACAGAATCTCCTTATTTTTCTGTTTTTCAAGCGGGGTTGTATAATATACTTAAAACCAATGATGATAAATCGCTATTAAATCTTTTGGAAGCCAAGGGAGAGATGTTAGAGCCTGCATTTAAGACTCTTGTAAGAAATGCTGCTAATTTACGTGATAAAGATATGTTAGATAAAATATTAAGCTTATTCCCGAATTTGGCAGAGGAATCTCTTAATGAATGGAATCAAAATCTTTTTGACATTCTAATTGAAGACTTAGAGAGTAACTCCCAAGATGCAGAATCGCTGACTCCATCTAAAGAATCGCTTGCTACATCTAAAGAAATTATCGAGTCAAATAATATAGATGTAATTTCAAACATTCAACAGTTGTTTGTAAGGATGCAAGATGCATCACATAAAGCTTCCTCCTATTTTGTAGAGAAATCTGCGAAAAAAATTAACATAGCCTTATTGCTTTTTCCAGAAGCTCAAGAAACCTTTAAAGAGCAAGTCCATATACAAGAGATAGATCAAATGCGTCAAGATCAATCCTATGTGGATTCGTCAATATTTAACCAACAGCAATTCGAAAGCGAATATGATCCATTGTCTTTATCTGGTATTTCTATCGCTTCTATACAATATATTGAATGATAGATATTTATAGTATCATTGCTAAATAATAATGATTAATATTACGCTTTAATTTAATTACACAAATAAAAACTGCGGATAATATTTTTTACTAAATAGATAAATCTTTTAATTTAGAGATTGATTAAGTATTTTCTTTGATCTAATATTGCAACTATAGATTGTATAGTTTAACTTATAATATTAATAATTAATAATAGAGTATAACATGTTTGATGAAGTAAAAACACTTTTTGCAGCACTAAGAGGACATCCAATTCTGGATTTAACCGCTACTAATGAATTAGAGATACAGAGAGAGATCAATAATATTGCTACTGAGGCAGCTAATGATAGGGCATCTTTTAATGCTAAAACAGACGAGCTCACGAATCTCAACACTGTAGCCTCAAGACTTGACCTAGAATCAAAAACCCTAGCTAAAGATATTGCTCACAATCAAGAAATTACTCAATCGCTAAATACATATTTAGAGGATTTTAAAGATAATCATCTGGAAGATTTTAACATTTTAGGAGCTTCAGATTCCACAGATTCAAATATAAATTAGGAGGTAGTTATGTTAAGAAATCATGTTCAAAATACAATTAATGAGATAGAAAACAGGTATCGGGGACATCCCTATGCTTTCAGAGCGCATGATGATGTGGAGGGAGGGATTACTCTGTACTCCAGAGTACACACTCTTCCTAATGCTGCAATAGATACTCCTAATCGTAATGTACTAGTTTCTGGTCCATTTTTTATTGCAGGTTCTATTAATAATCTTAATGTTACAACAGCGGATAATATTAGGAACAATAATATTGTCTCTGCAGGAATGGCAGTAAACACCGACCCAAAGACTCCTAAGCTTCATGCTCTAGTCGATACTGCATATAGACTTAGAGATAATTTCGCCAACCAGGTTGCAGAAAAAACCAGGTATAGTACTAGTGTCCTCGAAGACTTAGATACTCAAATAACATCAAAGACTAGCGCAAATCAAGAGCTGCAAACTAGAATCAATAATCTGAATACTCAATTAGAGTCCAGCAAAATAGATAATTTCGTAGGCGCTCTTAATCCATCCCAAAAAGCTCACATTTTGAGCAAAATCTGGCACTCAGATAATCCTGATCATCAAAATTTAAAAAATATAGTCATGGAACAAGGGTTTGACGCAAATTACGTAGGTAATTCCGGCTCTACATCTCTTCTCAAAATTGCTTTAGATAATTCTGATGAAGCATTGCTTGAGCATTTAGTTGAAAATAACCTAAATCTCCTTGGTAAATTTGATAATAATATAGTATTTGGCGCGATCCTGCAGCAGCAGAATTTATCATCTATACATGCTAAAATATTGATGAACGAAAACCTTGGCGATCTAGTGCAAAAATCTTTGTTCGGATTGGTAAAATTAGGTAAAACAGATGAGATTAACGCGGCTTTTGCTCTAAAGCCAGAACTTGCTTTGTCAAAGCAATATGGGCTTACACTACTTCAGTTTTCGTTAAAATTAGAGCAAGGTGCAATATCAGAATTTATCTACCAAGCAAAACCAGAATCAATATATCAAACTAATAATGCAGGACTTGATGCTGTAGAACTTGCCTTAAATACTAAAAATAATAACGCGCTGGACTGGATTAAAAATCATGGAGTAGATTTTACAGCTCATCTCCAAACATCTATAGATGAACATAATGTAGATAAGATCAAGCTTATACTAGAAGTTAACAAGGATCTAGATTTAAGTTCTATGAAAGATAGTAATGGCAATACAATATTACATATAGCAGCGCAAGGAAATGATGTTGATCTTATTAACATATGTAATGAGAGATGTCCTGAGTTATTGACTCAAAAAAATAACAATCAACAAACCCCTTGTGAGTTCGCTTCTAGTGAGGGTATTAGTGATTTTGATATTTTAAGTAAACTGATTATTGAAAATACTTCTGAGCATAACATAACTCATGATGATGATAATGCGGCTGATGTTAATTCAATTACAGATGGGATGGGTTTACTGGGATTTAGTGCTCCGCAGGAAGACTATGGAAATTCTTGATTTTTACCGCGATAATGTATCATAATCCTAGAGAAGAAGTATAAGAGCTAAGAGCAGGTATAATGTTATGTATGATGAATATTTTACCGCTTCAGATGCTTGTACATTAAATCTGGATTCATTTTCTGATTCTGATATTATTATCAATAATTCTGAGAGTGATCCAGCTTCTACAATATATCTTCATTTGCAGTGTAATCGAAATCTTATCGCCTCAGAATCCTCGTCTATCTACTGGTCTGGCGACTTAAATCTTAAGGGACCAGCATCTAATCTAGTGATAATAGTCAATCAAGATATTGAGATAAATGGTAATAATTTTCACAATGTGAACAAGGTTGTAGTTTGTGGGCCAGAATTATTAAATCACAATAATAAACTAGATGATCCCTTAAAACTTTATCAGGTATCTTTTATTTCTTGTGCGATTAATCATTTATACTTATTAAATCATCATTTTAAGCTCACACAAACAAATATTGAAAATGAATTAGTAGGAATCTTTGCTAATAATACTACTAATATAGGATCTTTGGAGATAAGGGGAGGAATAAATACGCCTTGCCTTATAGGCAGCATGATTCTACCAGAAGATCATAAGCCTGCAACACTTCTTCTAAATAACGTAAAAATCAAACAAGCTTTTAACATACCGGAGATTGAATCTCTTTCGGTGGTAAAATTTGATGCAGAATTTACATCAAATATTCTCAGTATTAAATGCAATGAATTAGTAAATTTTGCAGACTTTCAAAACTCAGATATTTTACACTTTAGTATAATTGGCGATAGGATTAGTTTCAGTCCATTTAAATTGCCCAGAGGTAAAATCTACATTGCCCCTCAATCCTTTATCAGCATCAAGTATGATAGTATGGGAGATTTCGAAGGAATAGGGCTTGTAATGGATTTAAGGGGTATATTAGAGGAAGAAAATAGAGTCATAAAATTTCCAAAAACAAATATTAAATTTGACTCGGTTGTAATTATCAATGCCAGCCTTATAGAGTCGTGCGGATCTGTTGTATCTAAGTCCATCGAGATAAAAAATTGTCCAAAAGTATATTTTGATAATATTAATTCTCATATTTTAAAATACAGCACTGATATAGATGGTGAAATTATTTTTGGTTTTGCTACAGCATCTTCTTCTACTGATATTGAGACAATAGTGTTAAAAGGCAAAATAAACATAAATTTTGCAGGTAAAACAAAAATGAGGGACGGATTATACTCATTTGGCCAATCGAATGTATTTATTAATAACACATTCACCGCAGAAAAAATGATGCTAAATATAGATACACCTCCCCCTCCTTCTAGCAATAGAAATTCCTCAGAGTGGGATCTTATGTACAACCGAAATGAGACATACGGTATAGCAATATATAATAATAACGGATCATCAGAGCAAGTGGTGTATATCAAGAATTTATGCGGACAATTTACAAAATTTATAATAAATAGCAGAGCCCAGATAGATGAAGCAATATGGGTGCCGGCATCCACGGAAAATAATTATTTTCATGTAGATCCTTCTTGTATAAGTTTTTTTAAAATTTTTATGGCTAGTTTTTATGGAGACTTAATGATGTATCCTAATCAGGGAGATATAATCTTCACATACCAAACTTCTCGTTCAATTGCTACCGGGTTTGCCTCAACTAGATTTATCAATATAAAAAAAGGATATAGCCTCAATTATCAAGAAGATGGATCATATGTACAAAAACTATATACATATAATTCATTAATGCAGGATTATCAATCCTTGAGATCTGAAGATTTATTTGGAGCAGACTCGCTGCAAAAACCTGATAATACCGAAGTTGTTATATATAAAAACTTTTTTAACTCAGAAAATCTAGCTAATGAATTACTCGCTGAGTTTATCGATACTTCCATAAGTAAGCCCAGCAATGGCCCAAATATCAAAATTGTAGTTGCAACATCAGCTAATTCTGACTTAACTGAGTCAGATACTCTACAAAGTCACAACTATCTGAATCAATTATACTTATATCTCGATCTAGCAAAAAAATTATATATATATCAATATCCTCACTTGATATTTTTTTCTAATGTGCAAGATAATCAATATATTGCCGGGATAAAAATTAGTAACTTAGAAAATGATGAATTTTACATCATTGGCCTAATTGCTATGGGGGTCAAACCTACTTCCTTAAGCTCTCTTGATGCTGAGATCTGTAATGGATCTAAAGAAGATTTACAAAACAGCATATTTGCCGCACAAAATAGAACATTAATTATAGATCAAAATACTGGATTAATTATTAGCAAAAATCTTGACCCTCAAAATGACGAAGTAATAATATTAAAAAAACAAGGCTCTGGGTTCAACCAAAAAATATCTATAGAGACTATTTCTCTCTCCATTTATAATATGATTGTCTGTAGCACAAAATTTTCGCAATCAAAAATTCATACTATATCAGAAAAACTATTTGCAGGCTTTATCGATTTTGAAGATAAGGAGATAGAAAGAAATTGCCTTGCTCTTACAAGGCTTCTGATTGATAATATGAGTATAGAGTCGGTATTTCTACCTTCAAATATCGGTATTTTTCATATTAATTTATTGAATTTTAGAATATTAAGTAAATGGATTATGTCTGACATAGATATTGGATTAGCATATTTGATTAATCAAGATATTGTGCGCGATAAATTTGAACTACTTTTATTTTCTAATGCAATTAATATCTATAGCAATAATGAGTCTATAGAATTTTATAATTTTCATGATAATCAAAATTCACCTCATCAACAACACTCAAATTTTTACTCAAAAGTGAAGCATGTTCTTTTTAGTAAAAACAATAATAAAATACTATTATGCATAGAATCTTCGCAAGAACAAATTAATAATCGCGGTATAATTAATCATAATTATATATATTTAATCAATGAGGACTTGATATTAAACCCTTCTGGCAATAATTTATTACTACGCGAGAGTCTTACCCTTGTATCTTCTAATGGGGTATATAAACTACCTATAAAATTATTCAATAAATTTCTTGAGCTTGAATCTTATTATTCAAACCTTGATAAAGCCAGCATAATCAATATGCTCATCAGTCGTTTTAAAGATGGTCAGATTAATATACCACAATCTCAAATGATAGAAGGGTTCATCGCATTATCTATAATCTCGGGTATAGATCAGATATCACAAATAAAATCAGAGCTAAATAAAATTTACTCGAGCATCTCAGAAGATATGTCAAATGTAATTGGCAGCTATATATTATCATCAAAGGTGAATCAAATCACAGAAGAGCCTATAGTGCATGCAAAAATATTACACATCACACCCGAGAGAGAATATTTGCCCCGTCTAAGTTCTACATACACTTTGCTGATTAATGCAACAACAACTAATAATTTGTCTGACTTTATAAGAGAATTTAATCCAGTAGATTTTGATAGTCAAAATCCTAACAACATAGTTATCAATCCCAGTTTATGCATCAAGATATATGGTGCAGGCAATGCAATAACTATATACACAAAAGACAATAATTTGGCTATTAATACCGCTCCTGCAATCCAGACTTTAATTAGCAATACATCTTTATTTCCATTTTTAATTTACTATTTTAATGGATTTTTTTACGCCTCTACAGAAACTGGACTTGAAATCATTCCTGGAGCCGAGCATAAGAAAAAAATATATCTATATATACCAGATAACTATAAGTTATTGCATGTACCATCCTCAGATAAAAATTTAATCATTATCAGTGCAAGTAATACACAAATAGAGTTTAATCTTAATGATGGTAGTAATGCAATTTCCAGTATTATACCTAGTATAATTCCTGACTCTTTGGACAAAAATTTTATAATTCTTACAAAACAAGATACTTTGAAACAAATTAGTCAGCTACATCAAGAGACACAAGAATCAGAAATGCTTATTATCAAGCCTTTCCAATTGCTCAAAAGAGCTAATAATGAAAATTCAAAAGAGGTAAAACAACAAGAATTTGAAGACTTTATACACTTAATAATTAATGATAGATCTAAAATTAATTACCAATATCTTACTGATGTTATAGAAGCAATATTAGAACTAGGAACCTCTATAAAATTCTCATTAAAAGGTGATCTGAAGTATAAGATTATAGACGCATGCAGAGCTTTAGCTTACGCAGATGAAAATAAGGGTTTTATGATTAAAAGAGGGAGTACAATAAATAGACATCCTGCACAAATCTCTGTTCATAGCTCAGAAATCATCATTCCCGAGTTATATGCAAATAATTCTCAAGATTTAAATACTACAAATAATGCAACAATTCAAAATTATGACAAATTCGAATTAAGCATAAAAAATATTCATGGCAAATTAGATATAGACTCAACTGGTGATTTAAAAATCGCTATAAATAGTAATACAAAGAATCTAGATATTAATTTTACAATTCAAGCATTGAAAAGCCATCGTGCTGAGGGCTTTGATATCATCAATGATCAAATCGTAGCAAAATTTATCTCACAAACAATTACAGCCAACACTCCTTGTGGTACATTTGTTAACAAACAAGAAATTACAAATTCTATAGGCAATGAATTATATAATCTTATACTATCAGAAAATTTCAATTTATTTGCTAAATTAATTTTGACCTCTATTCAAAAGCCCACAATCAATAATATGATGATTAGCTATGCTCATAAATTAATAAGAGTACTTTTAGAAATAGGCATAGAACCAATTATAAAAAATTTACTAGAAGAAGAGTCGGATTTTGCAATAAATAAGGATCCGCAAGAAATATTATATAACATTATTTTATCTAAATATTTTCAGGATTCGCTAAATTCTCAAGAAAATATAGGCTCTATTTTTGCAAGTATGAATAACACGCTTAAAGATTCTATAATAGATACATTAAAGCTCAATGATCCAAATATAGCTAAAGTTATTAAAGATTCAAGTAAGCCTGATGATATAAACTCTATATACAAAATGGCATATAAAGCTATACTAAGAGACTCTCTATCGGATACAAAATTATCTAAACTTCTTGACTTAATCTGCAACAATGATACTCGGATAGATAGTCTACAGCACTTTGTTGATTGGTTTAGGAGTATTATTGCCAGTAATAAAAAGAGTGAAATTTTCGCACCGAGAATGCAGAATCCAGAAATACTAAAATTTTTAGCTAAGATGGAATTGCTATATGATCAGACTAATGCAATTTAGTGTAATTTGGGCCACTTTCGTAAGATAAAAAACATTTAAGAAGAAGTGGAGGCAAATGGCCTTTACCTTCACACTGGTCCAAATTCTACAACTACTTTCAGATCAAAGCGCATAAAATTTATCATATCCTCTATTAGCAGATCAATTATCTTATGAGGCCCTCGTATAAATTGATGGTAGATCTTTTGTAGCAATAAACTAAGGCCTAAGTCACTGGCCCATTAAAGCTTTTTTTAATCAAACTGCCGCAGTTAATTTGACATACCCCTTTTTTGTTGACATTGACACCACATTGCCGGAATCACACGTTCCGGCCATCTCTGGGCCTATTAACCCAAAACCCTTAACTTGACGCGTATGGTTATAGGAACTGAAGTGCCCCCATTGGGTAGACCAAAAATCTCTTTAAAAGAGAGAGAATTTT
>CAYGNF010000028.1:0-15754 GCA_964351245.1 uncultured Rickettsiaceae bacterium
AAACAAATATAGAAGCCTCTCAGGCTCCCTACGGCTTAGAATATTGTTGTGATGGAAATTTTATTGTATCATATTTAACCATTCTTGCTCACTCAATACTGGGACTCCGTGCTTTAGAGCCTCTTGTAATTTACTTCCTGGCTTTTTTCCTGCTACCAAATAGTCTGTTTTAGTAGTAACGCTGCTAGTTACTTTTGCCCCATATTTTTCTGCTATTGACTTTGCTTCGTGACGGGATATTTGCTCTAAAGAGCCAGTAAATACAATAATTTTATCACTCATGACAGAAGATATGATCTCTGGAGTTTGAAAAGTCAATTTTTTAGATAGTTCTGATACTGACTTCATATTATCAGTGGATTGAAAAAACTCTACCAGCGAGGCTGTCATTTCTGAACCAAATCCATCTATATTATCGATTGATGTTCTAACGAAATCATCGTTCATTGATAATTTTTGCATATTATCGATAAAATTATCATAATCTTTGTAAATATTTGCTAAGATTTTCGATGTTACAGCGCCTATGTGCCTTATGCCCAAAGCGAATATAAACCTATCTAAGGTAATATTTGACGCTACTGTAATATTATCTACTAAATTATTCACAGATAAATCTCCCCACTGCTCTTCTTGCGCTAAATCTTTTAGTTTTGCAGAAGTGGGGAGATTAAAAATGTCAGACAAATCTTTGATATAATTTTTCTCAATTAAAAAAATAATTTGCTTTTTTCCGAGCCCCTCAATATTAAAACACCCCTTGGAAACAAAATGTGTAAGACGCTCTTGGATTTGATCCTTACATTTAAGGCCATTATTGCACCTTAATACGGCATCTTTCTCATTCTTATATACTCTTGAGCCGCAACTTGGACAAAATTCTGGAATCTGAGATTCAGGAAGCAGGTTCGCATTTTCTCTTGCTGCGTATACAACAGAATCTATTTGAGGTATTACATCTCCCGCTCGCTTAAGTGATACTTTATCTCCTATTCTGATATCTTTTCTAATAATTTCATCAAAATTATGTAAACTTGCCCTAGATACAAGAACTCCGGCTATATGAACTGGCTCTAATATTGCCACTGGTGTAAGAGCGCCCGTCCTACCAACTTGTACTTTAATATCTAGCAATTGCGTTGTGGCTAGATATGATGGGAATTTATGAGCAGTAGCGTATCGTGGATTTTTTCCTACTGAGCCGAGTCTATGGCATAATACAAAATCATCAACCTTATATACTAGCCCATCGATCTCATATTCAAGGGAATCTCGTATATCTCTATATTTAGCATAGAATGTTTTTAATTCTGGTAAAGATCTTGCTTTTAATCTTATTGGATTTACTAAAAAACCTAAAGTTTCAAGTTTATCTAGTAATTGACTCTGTGTGCCAGCAAATTTCCCAGAAGAGAAACCGATGGAATATACATAGTATCTTAAGGGCCTACTCCTTGTTATCTCTATATCAAGATTTCTTAAAGCACCAGATGCGGCATTTCTGGGATTTGCAAAAACTTGTTTGTTTTCTATTTGATGCTCTTCATTGAGCCTTCGAAAATCCTCTTTATTAATATAAATCTCTCCCCTGACTTCAAATAACTCATCTTCAATATCGATATGATGAGGCAAGTTCGCGATTGTCTTGATATTTGGAGTTATATCTTCTCCGATGCGCCCATCGCCTCTTGAAGCACCTATTTCAAGAATACCTTTCTTGTAAATAGCTGAAAAGGAGAGTCCATCTATCTTTAGCTCTGCAATTATTTGAGGAAAATAATCGATCTTAAGAAATTTTTGCAATCTTTCTATAAAATCCCCCGTCTCCTCTTCTGTAAAAACATTAGAAAGAGATAACATAGGAACTCTATGCTCTACTTTACCAAATCTTGAGCTTGGTGTACCCCCTACTTCCTGTATAGGGGAATTGATCTTAAGGGATGGAAACTCTGACTCAATACTTGCGCACAAAGCCACTAGATAATCATACTCAGCATCAGAAACCAAAGGGGTACTTTCTTCGTAATAATGCTTATTGTATAATTTAATTTTATCTACCAATTCCTGGTGATACTTTGCCGCATCAGCAAAATGTCTGGGTTTTTCCTTCATAAGAGATCAAGGCTAATATCTGCAGCCGGGCTGGAATGAGTGATAGCTCCTACCGAAATAATATCAGGCCCTGACTGCGCATATCGTTTTACATTACCCAAATTAATACCTCCAGAAACTTCTATTATTGCTTTTGCTTGATTTACCTCTACGCAATATTTTATATTTTCTGGACTCATATTATCAAGCAAGATAATATTAGCATCTAGCGATGTTGCTTCATGAAATAATTCTATCGTATCACATTCGATAATAATTTTTGTATAATGAGGACTGCTTATTAACGCTTTATCATAAGCATTTTTCAATGATCCTTCTGCTATAATATGATTATCTTTAATCATTATAGCGCTATCTAAAGCTAATCTGTGATTGATGCCTCCTCCGCACCTTACTGCATATTTTTGTAGCATTCTAAGACCGGGTATTGTTTTTCTAGTATCTGCTATTTTAGCTCTGAAGCCTTCTACTTCTTCTACGAATTTATTAGTATAAGTTGCTATCCCAGATAGATGTTGCAAGAAATTTAACAATACTCTTTCGAGCAAAAGAATCGATTTTGTAGCACCATTACCTTCTAATATTGCTTGATTTTGGGAAACTCGCTGCCCATCTTGACATTCCCATTTTACGCTCTTAATACCTAAATGATTAAAATACCATTCTGCAATCTCTGAGCCACAAAAGATAAGATCTTGCTTTGCAATGATACGAAAATTAGATACATGATCCTTAGATAATAATGCGTCTGAAGTAATATCACCAGCTATCCCATGATCTTCTAGAAGCGCATGATTTAAAAAAGTACATAAAGTAGAAATATTCAGTTGCATAAGTCACTCATCCTATATATTAATAAAGCTCAGTTTTGAAAACAATGTAGCAATGGATATTAATTACAAATACAATAAAATCAACATATTTCAGGTAGATTATGCAATGGCATCAAATTAAAAAAATTATCAAGGCATTAGAAGAATATTATCCAGAAATGGATGTAAATGAATTATCTTTATCTGATCTCAAAGATCTCGTTCTTGATCTACAAGATTTTGAAGATGATCCAGACGGAGCAAAGGATGCGGATCTAAAAAAACTTAAAGAATCTTGGATTGAATTGAAGGAAGAGGGTTACGAAGATTTGGACCACGATCTATAATTAAGAGTATTACAATCGCTTATTTAAGGTTTTTGAATTAATTGTAAATTCTGCCATAAGCACCTTGAACTATACCATTCAATTTAGACAAATAAATTTTCAACAGGATCCTACGTAAGTCTATATTATAACATACTCCCTTACATAGCGATCCCACGAGGCTGGATTTAATAATTTAATAAACGCAAGTGGTATGAGCTCTACTTCTATAGAATATTTACTATTACCACTTTCTCTAATAATTGTTCATTTCAGTATAATTACCTAATGCG
Organism: uncultured Rickettsiaceae bacterium; assembly: GCA_964351245.1. Lineage (GTDB taxonomy): Bacteria > Pseudomonadota > Alphaproteobacteria > Rickettsiales > Rickettsiaceae > JANRKH01. The sequence continues at coordinate 3,544 of CAYGNF010000028.1, forward strand.
TCTACACATAGATAGCCATTATCCTCATTTATTGCATCCAAATATTCTGCATCATTATCCTGATGCGCCATCTGTTCTTGCAATGATATTTCGGCTTTAAACTCATTATGTTTTTCAGCTAAAGATTTCATAGTCTCTTCTATCTTATCGTGATAAGAAGTATCAAAATCTTCGTACTCATAATGCGCATTATGACTCTTTAAGATATTTTCTATTTTATTTCTTTTAGATATGTTGGAGTTGAGCTCATATCTAGTCAATAATATTACAGGCAATATATCTAATAAGTGCTGATCTTGGAATGCAATTACTTGTATTGGCGTGATCGTCTCTAGATTAATGCTTAGTATATCCTCTGCATCACTAATGTAATCCTCCATCTTGCTCATGTTATTTTTAATTAATTCTGCAAGAGAGTTTGATTGTTTTATTAATTCACAACAAACAAGCTCTATATTCTGATTTGCTATATTTATTATATTCTCTACTTGCTGATTTGCATTTGAAACTTGAGATTCTTTATTCTGCTTGTTAAAAATTTGTAGGGTTTGTGTTATTTTATTATACTCTTCTTGCTCAATTAAGAATGATGTTTGAAGATTAACGCTCTCGTCTCTGATGTGCTTTAACGCTTTTATATAAGCATCAATATCGTAAGACCTAATAGCTTGAACATCCTCTGAAGATACTTTGTATGCATTTTCTGTGATTATAGTGAGTTTAGTATTGATTTTCACATCCAAACTATTTGCTTCATTGATAAGTTTATTGATGCATTCCTCGGATTCTGCTTTACCATTAAGAGCCTCAGAGTTTTCTGCGTCTATTTTTATTGCATCATCAAATGCTATGATTGATTCTTGAAATCTAGATAAAGCTTTGAGAGCATTGCCTTTATTTGTATGGTAGGAAGCATTCTTATCATTCAATTTGATTGCTTGTTCGTATTCGTATAATGCTTCAGTATATTTACCTTGTTTGTAAAAACTCTCGCCTCTTTTAACGCAATCATTTTCTTTAATAAGTTTATCCACTAAATCATTGAACTTATCAGGTGGATTCTGTGAATATACTCCATTAGTGCGGGAGGATGAGTATTGAATAACGAGCATGCGAGCATTTTGAACATTTTGAGCCTTTGGTAGAAGAGCATTAATATCGTAATCCCCCTTTGTATATTCAGTTAGTACTTCGTTTGCTTGATGTGACCTATCGCATGGTAGCGTGACATCATTGTGGATTTTATAATATACTTTACATGAACGCATAATATTATGCTCCTCTATATTTTTTAATTAACTATAGCATATTACCCAAGCTATGGTAAATATACAGGATAGTCAATAGAGTTTTGATGCATAATACCCATATATAATAAGACATTAAGCTATTTATTTGAAATCAATAAGAATAATAATATATTATCTGGAATTTTTAAAATACATAACTTTTTATTAAATAAATATACAAGTACGTAGCCTATAATTTAACAATAAGATTTGGTATAATTTATAATCCGAAAATTAGCATTTACTACTGTGGCATTGCTGATTGAATTTTACCGAGGGAGCTTGTATTAAGCAAAATGATTACAATCCGCGCATTTTGGGGTGAGTCTAGATTTGTCATATCGTAAGGCTCAGTATTTGCTCTACCTATTAATTTTAGTATTTGATCTTTTTTGATTCTTTTCTCTAAGAAGCCCCGAATTGCATTTGCTCTATCGATAGATAATTTCCATTGATCTAAATTTTTGATATCCCCATCTGTTTTATTAGAAGTGTGGCATTCGATAGAGATATAATTCGGCAAGGTTTTTATTAAATCCCCTATAATAAATAAAAATTTCTGCATATAAGGCTCAACATCTGTAGAGCCTGGTTTGAATACTGCTCTATTTAATGAATCAAGCACTTGAATTCTTATGCCTTCGGGAGTACGATCTATAACAACATTATCACTCATATCAGTAACCTCCCCACTTCCATCAAGATTTTGTGCAAGATTATTCATCACATTGACTAGTTTTGTTGCATCGCTATCAACAATGAGGGATTTTTTGTCTTGATTATTATCGCTTGCATTAGGCGTACCTGGATAAAGCGAAGAAGTAGTAGCATTCATATGTAAATTTTGCTTATAAGGAAGAGCATTTGTTTCTCCTTCCCATCCCTTCATATCCCTAATTCCAGATTCTGGATGGAAGTACTGAGCTATCCCTTGAAGCCTATCAGAAGATACTGCACTAATTAACCACATTAATAGAAAAAACGCCATCATCGCAGTAACAAAATCTGCATAAGCTACTTTCCATGCGCCTCCGTGATGGCCATCATGATGCTTCTTGATTTTCTTAATAATAATAATATTTTGCTTTTGAGATGATGGTACTTCCTGACCAGGCTCCTTGTTTTGGGACACTGCCTATCCTTCATTTGATTTGTTAATCAAGCTATCCACTTCATAAAAATCCGGCCTGATATTCTCTGGTATATTTTTGCGCATAAATTCAGCAGTAATAATTGGAGCATTACCACTAGCGTGGCTCATAATGCCCGATTTGATACAAATAATAAACATCACTTGTTGTTCGGCGTAATTTTTTAAATAATTAGCTACAGGGCCAAATAATCCATAAGCAAATAGCACGCCAGTAAAAGTCCCTACTAGAGCTGCTGCAATCAGCCCGCCTAAAACAGTAGGTGGCTCATCGATACTTTTCATTGTGATAATTACCCCAAGTACTGCGGCAACTATTCCAAGCGCCGGTAATGCATCTGCAAGAGTTCCTATGATTTTGCTCGGAGAATTACATTCATGTTCGTATATTTCAATATCTCTATCTATTAAAGAGTCTAATTGATGTGTATCAATACCCATGGTAATTAATCTTAAATAATCTCTTAAAAAATCTAGTGCATGGTGATCTTTTAGTAAATTAGGAGCCTCCGCTAGTAAGGTGCTTTCTTTAGGATTTTCTACATGTGGCTCAATAGCAAGCATACCCTTTGTTTTAGCAAACTTAAAAATGTTAAAACTTAGAACAAGAAGCTCTAGGTAATCTGCTTTGGATTTGTGTCTAAATTTAAAAAGATACCTAAGGGCTTTTAGTGTATCAAGGAGTAAGTCTAGAGAGTTTCCTATGATCATTGCACCTATTCCTGATCCAATAATTATAACTAGCTCACTAGGTTGATATAATATACGCAAGTCTCCGTGATGCATAGTGTAGCCCCCGGCTACTGATCCAGCTACTATAGCTAGGCCAATTATGAATAACATTTGCTCCTCCTTCTGGTCTTTATCTATTCCTGATATATCTAAAGAAATCTTTCATTAATAATGAATTAGTTTCTTCATATATTCCAGAATAAATTTCAGGTCTATGGAAACAATTTTTTGAATTAAAGAAATTAGACACAGATTCTACCGCTCCAAACTTAGAATCTTTTGCTCCGTAATATAGTCTTCCTATTCTGTACATAGAAATTGCGGCAGCGCACATAGGACATGGTTCTAAAGTGATATATAGATCACATTCGCTTAGATACTTAGAGCCTAATTTTTTAGATGCTAATGTAAGAGCAATGATTTCTGCATGGTATAATGGTGATTTTTTGCTTTCGACTTTATTATGAGCTTTTGCGATAATCAATCCTGAGTTTCGTTCCACTACCACAGCCCCTACTGGCACTTCTTGCAAAATACCTCCCTTTTTTGCCATTTTGATGGCATGCTCCATGTATCTAGTCTGCTTTAGGTACAAGTTCATCTCTATATGGAGTATCTTCATCAATACCTGATGGATCTTGATGAATTATGATATGTGCGCCTGGAAATACTTTTAAAATATCTACCTCAATATTTTCTGTAATACTATGAGAATCATATAATTTAAAATTCCCATCTAATTCAATATGAAATTGGATAAAATATTTGCTACCAGCTATGCGGGTTCTTAAATCATGCATTGCAATTATTTGCTTTTGCGCCTTATATTCCCTTAGTACGTCTATAATTTTATCCTTATCTTCTTGAGTTGCTTCTTCATCAAGTAAATGATGTAGGGCCTCTGTGATGATTTTATAAGCTCCGTAAAATAAATATAAGGATATTATAATACCCGCAATTCCATCAATAAACCAGTAACTAGCGCTAAAATATATAGATAATATTACCACGAAGTTAGTAAATATATCCGTTAAATAATGAAGTCTATCTATTTTTACTAAAGATGAATTTGCAATTGATAGTGCGTATGTCTGAAAAGATACTAGTAGCAGAGTCATACAAGTTGAAATAAGCATAATCATAATACCAGACTCTGGATTGATTATTTCTCCATGTTCTTTTAACTTAAGAGTAGAAGTAGCTGCTACAAATAAACTAGATGCAATAAAAAATACGCCTTGACCGAATGCAGCCAGATCTTGAATTTTTTCATGACCAAATCTATGGTTCTCATCAGGTGGCATAAGAGCCAATCTAAGAGCTATCATGTTTAGTATAGAAGCTGTGATATCTAGCCCAGCATCAACCAAAGAAGCAAAAAGAGAGGTGGAATGAGTATTGATATAACCATATAGCTTAATAAAAAATATACTAAATCCATTGACTACCGCAAAATAGGTAGCGGTTTTTAAAATCAAATTTTGCTTGTCAGTATTCATTATTTGTGATATTCAGAGTCTTAATAGTGCATTACTATAAAAATACTGAGTAATTTAAGCAAGTTATAAATACGAATTAAAAAATGAAAAAATTTAAAAATAAACTCGTTGCACTGACCTTAAGTGCATTCTTAATCACCTCGTGCGCAAATGATGGGACAATCTCAAAGCAAGGAGGAGGTGCTGCACTTGGAGCAGTGACAGGTGGTGTACTTGGCTCTCTCTTCGGAAAGGGCGAAGGCAAGATTCTTGCTATAGGAGCAGGTGCACTGATTGGAGGTCTGGCTGGTGGAGTTGTTGGAAAATATATGGACGACAATGATAAAATGATGGCTGAAAAATCAGCACATAATGCTCTTGAAAAATTACCTAGTGGTAAAACTGCTCAATGGAGCAATCCAGATTCAGGGCATTCTGGGTCTGTTACACCAACCAAAACATTCCAATCAGAATCAGGAAGATATTGTAGAGAATATAATCATACTGTAGATATTGGTGGAAAGGTTCAGAAAGCATACGGCACTGCGTGTAGACAACCAGACGGTAACTGGGAAATTATTCGCTAATTAATGTTAATTAGTGATAAAAGCTCCAAGGTTCAGAATAGAGTAAAGTCTCTGATTCTGGAGCTATCGAATATTTCAAAGTACTATGACTCAAAAATAGCCGTTGAAAATGTAAGCTTTCAAATTCTTGCAGGCACAATAAATGTTTTACTCGGCCCTAACGGAGCAGGTAAGTCTACTATAGCGCGTATTATGCTTGGAATAGAAGCTCCACTCTCTGGCCAAGTGAAAAAGACCTCAGGTCTTAAAGTTGCATATGTACCTCAAAACCTTAATATTGCTAGCACTATACCTATCACATGCAAAGAATTTGCTAAAATTAATGGTATCATACTCACCGAAAATATAATAAACTTCCTATACGAAGATCCCCATTTACTAGCAGGTATATGGAGTAAAGAACTATTTAAATTATCTCATGGTCAGAGACAATTATTTCTTTTAGCATTAGCATTTTCATCTCATGCGGGGTTAGTAGTACTAGATGAGCCAACATCTTTTTTGGATATTGATTCTGAGGCAAGATTCTACACCATGATCACAGATCTAAAAAAACAATCACCTAGTACATCTGTATTTATAATATCGCACGACATGCATCATGTTATAAACTCAGCCGATCAAGTATTATGCATTAATCATCATATTTGCTGCAGTGGTAAACCTATTAGAGATTATGATGATACTGCTCGAGATATTGTTAGCACTTACAAACATACTCACGATCACAAACATTAATCGCACACACTCAAGGAAGTGAGTATTCTAGAGCTTTGCAGTAAAGAAACCCCTTAAATCTACTTATGCTTTAGATTTTTACCACTCTCTGATTCGAGATCTTCTAGCTCTGATTGCAATTGAGAAATTTGGAGGGATAGAGATTGCTTTGTTTCTAATGAGATATTTGGTAAAGCGAGCTTTTTCTGACATGTTTTAACTAAACCACGTACACTATCTACTTTTGAGAATTCTGCGTTCCTACTTAGAGTTTTTGATAAATAAAATATTTGATATATCAGGTCCAAATCATCACCTTGCCTGAGATTCAATATCTCCCTGAACTTGTTTTTGAATTTATCAAAACTGATATTCTGATCCGATAATTCTAGTAATAAATTTGCGATATGATTATAAGAATCAGCTTTAATCCGAGGCAATATATCTTTTGAGTTTTGAATTATTGCAAGTATTGGCTTTTCTTTGCCTCGCACGCGTCTTATATATTGCGCTAATGCTCGATCTGCGTAATATTCTTTTTCGTGCAAGAAATTTGAAATAGAAATAAGCTTAGTATAGAATTTTGTTATGCGCTTATGACTATCAGCTAGAAATATAATATCATCTTTTGGGGTTTTGAATTCTTGGGTTCTTTTATTTGGATTGTAGTTTAATATGTATGGATTGGTATCTTCTTGAGCTGTTTTGTAGATTTCTATAGTTTTCTTAATAATTTCTATAGCCTTATCGCTATTGCCTTCTTTTATTAATGCATCTGCTTTATCTGAATTGATTATGGCAATTCCGTTAGTAATGCTTAAGAAAGCCTCGAAAAGATTAGATTTTTTTGCTAAATCTCGGGAAAGTATGAAATATTTTTCTGCTCTATTTGCTGCGCGCTTGTATATGTAACTTCTACCGATAAAATACATAGTAACGCTATAAAGCTCTGGTAAGCTAGAAATTATATCTAACTCAGTATGAATTTCTTCATTAGTTAGCTTATCAAAATCAATTCTGATTTTGCTTCTCGTACTTACGTAATTTTCCGCTAAAAATTTGGTAAACATTAGAATCTTTTCGGCTTTTTCGGGATTATGCTCTTTAAACAAAGCGAAAGCGGCAGCAGAGTTTAGATTATATATTGCATATATTATCTCAATGGAGCTAAATTCCTTACTAATGGTTTTTTGATCATACTGATCTAACTCATCAATCTTCTTCATTATAGGATCGAAGTTTTTAATGATCGAATAATTTTTCTCTGCAGATTCTTTGGTTAAATTACTAGTGCTAAGATCATGGTAATAAATTGATATTGCTTTATATATATCCTCTTCTTTATTTGTTGTGGTGTAAGTTTTCTTTACCCCTTGGGAATTGATCAATATCCCTATAGCTCCGAGAGTAAGAACAATAGTTACAATAGCAATAATATAGATGCTTTTATTGAGATATGGAATGAGGGGCATATTCTGCTTATCAGAAGCTATACTATCTGAGTAATCATAGGGTGGAGTAATTACCCTGTTTTTGTTGCCATATATTCCCTTATATGCGCTAAGAATTTTATCCTCTAATAGTATTGTGGCCCGAGCATCTTCCTTCAGTAATTTCTTTAATATATCAAGATAGAGGCAATAATAATTCTGATATTCTTTTGTTATTATATAATTAGAATCTTTGGATATATTTTCTTCTAGCGCATCATCTTGGGAAAATTTGATATTTCCAGGATGGTAGTTTTGGTAAAGTAAAATCAGACTATTTGTGTTCTGATACTGATCTATATTCTGAATACTAGACGGAGGAATATTGATTATACGGATTTTTGGATCCATAGATTGCTGCATATTCTCTATAGATGTAAAAATATAGGAGATTTCGAGCGTGACTTTTATCTCGAGTATTTTAAAATCATATAGTAAGCGCTCAGATAAGTCTTTTATCTTCTTATCAAGAGCTGATTCTTCTGGATACCCTGAGGATATTTGCACTTCCTGGTTTATCTCCTGGCTCCTGTATAAAATAATCCTTATTTTCTCGATTTTATTTTTCGCTATCGGAATAAATTCATGGAGATACTGATAAAACTCATTCTTCATCAGTAAACCAAGGTAATATTGGTGAACTTCAGAAACTTTATGGGATTTCTCGATAAATTCGATAATACTACCTCTACTACCTCCCTCTATTTTACGACGGATGTTTGAGATATGTGTATTGACAGTACGGAGCTCTATTGATCTATCTCGGGTAGACAGGAAATTTGCTATTGCTTGGGGGTTTTTTCCGCTAATAATGCAAGATATAACATCTATCTCTCTTTTGGTGAATTTGACCCCCCCTACTTCCAGTAGTGACTGATATCCCTGCTCTTCGGTAAAAATCATACCCTCAAAACTATTATATTATTTTACAAAAATTGACACATATTAAAACAAACTAGCCTATTCACTATCCATATGCAATATGCTTATTACTGATTATAAAAATTGAGTCTATGTATTTTATACGTAATGCAGTTATTAGAGAGTTTTTGGCAATATAAGAATATACAAAAATACCTTAATTTGAAAAAGCAAGAATCTTTGCAACTACTTAACCATGATATCATCTCTTGCTCCGTAATTAGTAGGAGAGACGAGAAGATGGAATGATACATGGTCCGAGTATGTGAATCTTGTCAATTCTTATAATTTTAATAAAAGCTATATAGTATGACCAAACATAATTTTTTTGTAAGCTTTATAACAAAATATATAAAATCTTGTATTCAGATACCAAAATCAGAAGATAAAAAAAGAATATGGATAAAATTCTTGTGTGTTTTTGGCAAGGATTATACTGAGAATCTAGATCTAAAATCTCTCCAACCATATGATCGTGATATGATTGAAGAGATATTTAGGTTATGCGGAAAAAGACTATAATACCAAACATCATTTTAAATTACCTACTTTGATTTAGTGTGGTAAAATAATATTACTTACTTTTAGGAGGAATCTTCTGTCTGTCCTATAATATTAGATACTATCATTTCTGATGGGGGGTTTGTACTGCATTCTGCGAATATCTCCTTCTCTATTTTTGCCCATGTAATTTGAGATTTTGCTTCTTGGGACAAAAACTCGCTACACAAAGGTTTCTGGGAATCTTGCAAACTATTTTGCCTTGAAATACTACTGAGATAAGAGAGTGAATCAACATTATCCAAAGAGATAGTTGATAAACTTGGATGTTGTTGTATTAGTTTGCAGCATAATTTATTGCATCTTGCTATATCTTGATGATTTATATCTGATTGATGTAATGATACAGAAATTTCTATAGATTTTTGACACGATATCCAGCTATTACAATAATCACTAACTTTAAAGTAACTACGAGCTAGATCATACAAAACAGATGCTATAGATGGGTGATGCGGATAATGTTGGTAAGAATTGGTATAAATTAATAGTGATTTATTATAATATCCTATTGCAACCTCATAATCTCGATTTACATAACTTAAAGATCCTAAATTACTATAAAGTTTTGCAATTGATGGGTGGTTTGGATAGTTTTTATAAGCCTTGATACAAATTGCTAGTGATTGATTATAATAGACAAAAGCTTTTTCATGATCATTTGCTCCTTGAAACCCAGCCGCTAAATTAGAGTAACTTTTTGCAATGGATGGGTGATCTGGGTGATTTAGATATACCAATAACTTCATCTCAAGAGCTGCTTGAGATTTTATTATTGAATCTTCATAATCTCCTTGCTTAAGTAATAAAGAAGCAAGATTACTGTAAGTTCTCGCGATAGAAGCCGTAACAGATAGGCTGATTGCATTATATTCATTAATATTTGATAAGTTACTGTATATTGCTAGGGATTTGTGATAATACATAGAGGCTAGTTCTAAATCTCCATTTACTTGATGGGAGCTTGCAAGATCATTATAACTCCGCGCTAACTCTAACTCCGGCTCCCCTTCTTCTGGTTGCCGCATTATATAATCATTCATAATAGAAATAGCTTTACCATTCATACCTGTCTTATGGTACAACAAATATAGATCTGTTAAAAAAGATATGTTTTTGCAATATTCTGTTTTTGCGCGTTCCATATATGCCAAGGCTTTGTCATATTCTAAAAATCTACTATGAATCATAGCCTTAGTATAATCGCTGCGGTCTATCAAGGGGCTATTGATAAGATTCAGATCTGACATTTGCGATATATGATTATTACAAAATTCTCGTAGTAACTTTTGAGTCTCTAGCATCACAGAGTAGAAATGATGAAGTATTGCTGTATCATTTATATAAAAAGTCTCTTTTATTAAGCTTTGCCTATCTATCTTGCTATCAGTAATCTGTGGCTCATAAATATACATCAATTCTATCTGACCTTGATTATGAGCATAAGTACGAAGCCTAAGTTCGCATGCTATGCTTAAAGATGATTTTAAATTATCGGCACCATCTATGCTTAATATACAAGTCTTGCTAGAGCTTCTAGTACGATGTGCAGACATTTTATCAATAGCCTGCCAAGCAGAGAGGCTAGAACTTCCGATATCTGGAATTATTTGATGGTAGATACATAGATCCTCGATTATTCTATCACTAATTCTAAATATATCTTTTTTAACTTCGATCAGCCTCCCCTCTTCTTCATCTCCTAATTTTACCTGGAAATTTTCTATATCTTCTTTTAGTTTTTCTATGGATCTAGATTTGACTATGCTACTACTTGCAATTTTTACCATTTCTTTTCTATATAAATCAAGAAGCCCTTGATCTCCATCTATAAGAATAGTGGATCTAAGAGCAAGAACTAGGCGTGGATCTGTCTCAAAAGAGACTATATTTCTGTTATTTACTTCTTTTTGCAATTCTGCCATTTGTTTTGGCGTTAGAATCAATTCAAAATCTGGCTTCAAAATTGCGAGATTGCCATCGCTAACCAAGTATCCACCTTGTCTTCCTAGCGGAGTTTTGCAGGCATGATGGTCCGGGCCATCAAATTTCAACCCACTCATTGTTAAATCATCCCAGAACCAATCGTCCTCCTTATTGTTGCTTCGAAAATCGTTCAAAACACTTATCCCAAGGCTACGAAGAGGCGTTTCTCCTAGATTTATTATTGCAATATGAAGTAATATGGTCAGATTGCGGAAATATTCTTTATGTTCTTGATTATCTTTCTGAATTAAAATTGCAAATTCAATATCAGACCATGGTGTCATTTTTCCACCAGCCAAAGACCCAAGGCCAATAATGCTATATTTACATGGAGGGTGAGCGAGTTGATTTTGACAATCATGGATTAGTAGCTGCAAAAATCCCTGATGCTGATTTCTGGATCTTGCGTTATTGATAAAAAACTCCATAGATTCTTGATATAAATCCTCGGTCATTTTAGCCCTTTGCGAAATTTGACTCAAGTTCAAGGTGTTTATTTCATATAGCTTTGATGAGATATAAAGCCTTATCTGTTCTAGTTTTGCTTTGTATATATCAATTCTTTCTTGATATAGTAAAGTATCATCTTGTAGTGATTGAGACTTGTGATTTTGTCTATGACAACTTGATAAAAATAGAGATTCTACTCTATAAGCTTCTTGTAAAAAATTTATGTGAATTCTATCGTCATAATGGCAAGGATCATATTTTGCAGCAAATTTTGCGCAATACTGCAACATACAGGCTGCTTTGGCATAATTATTAGCTCCATGATTACCACAAGACAAGTCTTCCACTAAATGTATTTTAGCCAGTAAATGTATAGAACTTATTATCCAAGAAGCGCATTCGGTAATTTTTAAAAAAGGATTGAGAGAAAAATGTGCAACAGGAGTCATCTTCAATAGAGACTTTAGCTTGCTCTGTGCTACCTCAAAATTACTATCTTGATAATGGACCAAGGCTTCCTGGTACAATTTTTCTATCGCATTTAATACTTGATTGATAGATCCACTAATTGAAGGCGGTCTAGAAAGTACAGGTGCTAAAATATCAATATTTTCTTTGGTCTCCATTAAAAGTTTTGCATCTTTTGCTGTAGCGATAAGATGTATGATAATAACTTATAGTTGTTACAACCGCAACAATTATTCTTCGTACGCCTAGATGGCGGGAGCCTATCATTCCGGAAATAAAAACAAGATAATTAATATGACTAGATACTTATGCGAAGATATCCCTACCTAACCTCAGTTTGACGTAAGCGCTTTAAATTCTGGTGATAATTTGTTGTTTTTAA
>CAYGNF010000029.1:0-15364 GCA_964351245.1 uncultured Rickettsiaceae bacterium
CTCCTCGATTGTAACTATCCCAATTTCACAAAATCTCTAGAATATCCAAAAGAATATTATCAGATTAATCCTTCTGATGAAAAAATTAATATACTACTTGCGAAAATTTATGCTTCTAAGCACCAATGGACTGAGGCGCATAATATTATTTCCTCTTTCAGCAATAATTCTTCTTCGGCAGAATCTCATAATATATTTTCTGCAATATATACTGATGCAGCAAAATTTAGTTTGAGCAATCAAATGAATACAGATGCGCAAGAATTTGCAATAAAAGCACTTCAAGAAAATCCTAATAATTTACTTGCAGCAGAACTTTTTGCAGAGATCTCAACTCTACAAAGAAATTATAAATTATCTACAGAAGTTTTAATCTCGTGCTTTGGTCAAAAGCCAAATTTCGATCTAGTACTTATCATTAGAAAATTTACCAACCTAACAAACTTAGAGTTATATGACGCGCTAATTGAAGTATCGGATCTTAACAGCAATATACCAGTCTTTCTTGCAATTACCTCATACCTCAATTTGTCTGATCAGCAAAAGGAGATACTAGATCTAATACAATGACGTTGCATAAATCATCCTCTATTCTTACTCATATTCCTAAGGACGTAACTCTAGACTCGTTTCAACATACACTCATAAAGCTTCTGGATGGTATACGTAGCTCTATATTGACGCCTTACTTAATAAGTTTTTTTTTAAAAAAGCCACAATATAAAGGGATATATGTTTATGGTCCAGTGGGACGAGGGAAGTCCATTATTCTTAGAAGTTTTTACGATTCGATCCAAAAGCCAAAAATATGGTATCACTATCAATCATTTTTACAATTTATTCATCAGGAATCTCATAGAATATTTTTACAAAAAGGCGTAGATGCGGTTGAAACAATAGCAGAGCATATTGCATCACAATATGACTTGATTGTAATAGATGAGCTAGAAATCAGAGATATTGCAGATGCGATGATAATTCAAAGAATCAATAAAATTCTTTTAGCAAAAGATTGTTTTGTTTGCTTCTCCTCCAATATTAAGCCTTCAGATTTATATCCCAGGGGATTACAAAGAGAATTATTTTTAAAATTTATTGAAATAGTAGAGCGAAGTTTTTTGTGTTATAGCCTTGATAACGGAGTTGATTATAGATTTAGCAAGGCATCTTATAACAAGCCAGTGATTATCGAAGGGATCAGTAATGAGAATAAAGAATCCTTTGATGAGTTAGTAGAAGCTCTAGTACCTAGCCTAGGTTTTTACCCGCGCAAAACCGAGATATTTGGCAGAGAAGTCACATTTGATAAGACTTACAAAGAAATATTATACGTAACTTTAGAAGAAGTGTGCGGTCAATCTTTATCTTATAATGATTTTTTAAATATAGTATCGATTTATAATGTAGTTATTCTCGATGGATTAATGACTGACTCGATCAATGAATCCGATAAAATTATTCGATTTATCAATTTTATAGATAGTGTGTACGAGAATAAATTACTTATGATAGGAATTTTTTCAAAGAAAGTGAGTGATTTATATATAGGGAAAAAATATACCAAAGAATTCGGTAGAGCTCTTTCGCGTATTGAGGCAATGAAAAGCGATCTTTATGTTTCGAGTTCGAAGCATATTGCAAGGATATGAGTATGGATAATAACATTAATTTTTCTAATTTACCAAAATTCATCAGTTTTGAGGGGGGGGAGGGATGCGGCAAAACCACTCAAAGTAAAAGGCTTTATCAATATTTATTAAAAAACGAAATAGATACGATATGGACTAGGGAGATAGGAGGTACAGAAATTGGAGAAGCAATCAGAGATCTTGTAGTACATAGTAAGATGCTACCTACTACGGAGCTATTATTGATTTTAGCTGCTAGAAGCGAGCATATTAGGAATCTCATCATTCCAAGTCTGAAAGAAGGTAAGATAGTAATTTGCGATAGGTTTATAGATTCAAGCGCGGCATATCAATCAAATTCAGATAGTGATATCAATAAGATTTTTGACTTGAACGAAATGTTGTTTGAAGGGTTTTTGCCCGACAAAACTATATTACTGAAAGTAGATTCTGATTTTGCGCTAAAAAGAGCAAAGGAGAGGGGGTCTATAAACAAATTTGAGATGAAAGAGCCTCAGTTTCATACCCAAGTAGCAAAGAATTATGATCTTATAGCTAAGAAGAATGCATCAAGAATCATCACAATTGATGCATCTAAAGATAGTGACGAAATTTTTAATGATATACTACGTAAATTAACTAATAAATAATTTACATTTTGCTTTGATTTTTTGCGGCAAATTCTTTACAATTACGTTTCTAGAAAATATACCTCAATAAGGCTGCAGATGCAAAAATCATACCTAATTCTAATGCTTTTATTCTGTCTAACTAATTGTAACCAGGAACCATATATGAACACATCAAATCCACCACAAGCAAAACAAATTCCTCATATCATCAAAATCCATGAACAGGAAATTGTAGATCAATATGATTGGCTACGAGATAAAGATTGGCCAAATGTACAAAATCAAGAAATTATTAGATATTTAGAGGCAGAAAATCTATATTCATCAAACTTCTTTGATGCACATAAAGATAAAAAAAATATGTTATTCGAGGAGTTGAAATCAAGGATAAAGCTCGATGATGTATCGGCATACACCAAAAAAGATAACTATTATTACTATAGCAAAACCGAGTCTGACAAAGAATATCCTATATTTTGCAGAAAAAAGGATTCTGTCTCAGGGGCAGAAGAAGTAATTTTAGATGTAAATGATCTAGCTCAAGGAAAAACATTTACAAAAATTTCTGCTCTTGCAGTTTCTCCTTCTCAGAATTTACTAGCATATTCTGTGGATCATGAGGGTAATGAAAAATATACAATTTATATCAAGGATCTTCAATCAGGGAATTTACTTGAGGATACTATTGATTCAACAATTGGAGCATTAGTTTGGCATCAAGATGAATCTGGTTTTTTTTATACTCCAGTAAACGCACAATGGAGACACGATAAAATCAAATATCATAAAATAGGCGCAAACATATTATCTGATCTACTAATAATGCATGAGAAAGATCCAGTTAATCAACTTTCTATATATAAATCCTCAAGTAAGGAATATTTTTTTATCACATCAAGTGGACACGATTCATCAGAAATATATTATTTTGGAATGGGTGATAAGAGTTTTACCCCCATTAAACTACTCACAAGAAAAGAAAAAATATTTTATACCGTAGACCATAGCGGTCGGTATTTTTATGTACATACAAATGATAATGGTCCAAATTTTCGTTTAGCAACTATCTCGATAGATAATATAAAAGAAGATGCAATGGAGGATTTCATACCTCACAATTCTGAGTCTTACATGAGTAGCTTTAGTGTAACAAAAAATTACATAATTATTAATAGAAAAAATAAAGCCCTACCTGAAATTTCTGTAGTAAAGATAGATGCTTCAGAGACTAAAAACATATTATTTCCTGATGCGGCCTTTATGGCATCTGGATATTCTACTAACTTTGAAGATGACGATATTAGAGTAAATTACTCCTCTCTAAAAAGACCTGATATTGTGTATAATTATCATTACGAGGAAGAGAAATTAAACATATTGAAGAAACAAGAAATACCATCTGGTTTTAACGCAGATGAATATGAAGTACAAAGACTATGGGCAGATTCCGAAGGAGTAAGGGTACCAATTACAATATTTTACAAAAAAGCTTTATTGAAAAAGGATGGTAGTAACCCTCTATATCTCTATGGTTATGGATCTTACGGTATATCCATGCCTGTATCATTCCGCAATGTAGCTGTATCTCTTGCAGACCGAGGGTTTATTTATGCAATTGCTCATATAAGAGGAGGTGATGATCTGGGGCACGCATGGTACGAAGATGCCAAATTTCTCAATAAGAAAAATAGCTTCAAGGATTTCCTCTCATCTGCTCATTATCTTATCGATAATAGCTTCACATCAAGTGGCAATATTGTCATTGCGGGGGGTAGTGCAGGTGGTATGCTTGTTGGATATGCAGCGAACGAGGCTCCAGAATTATTCCGCGGTATAATTGCTCATGTACCTTTTGTGGATGTATTAAATACTATGCTAGACGAAACCTTGCCACTAACTCCTGGGGAATTTAAAGAATGGGGTAATCCACAATCCAAGGAGTATTTTGAATATATAAAATCATATTCTCCATATGATAATGTTGGACATAAGCAATATCCTTCTATGCTTATTACTGCAGGGATTTCAGATCCAAGGGTGACTTATTGGGAGGCTGCAAAATGGACGGCAAAACTCAGAGCCCATAATTTAAGCAATAATCCAATTTACTTAAAGGTTAATATGACTGCAGGGCACCAAGGCGCTTCAGGCAGACTTGATTACCTAAAAGAAGTTGCAGAGGAGATGATATTTATTTTTAGTATCTTTGATATACCTAATGCGTAGATATAGAAGAGGATTTATTGATAAACTCAATAGTGATGGATATGGAGTTTGTGTAGATGGGGCGGAGGAATTTGCAGTACCATACACACTCCAAGGCGAAGAGATTGAATTTTTTACTGACTCTCAAAATCTAAGGCAATCTTCTATTAGGAAATCTTATTTCAAAGGCATTATTACTCCCTCTACCTTAAGGTCACCAAGTTTTTGTGAATATTATACGAAATGCGGTGGATGCACTATGCAGCATATGAATAAAGAGATTTATCGTCAGCTGCAGTTACAAGGACTGGCGCAGCTAGAAGATCCAAAAAATATAGAATTTATTCAGTTAAGAAATAGCGCAAGAAGAAAAATAAATCTTAGATTTGTGCAAAAAAAAGACAAGTTACTGTTAGGTTTATGCGCTTTGGCAAGTAACGATATTATTACCATAGAATCATGTCCAGCTTCTGAAGAAAGTATATCAAGAATTATACCGTATGTCTCAAGTTTTCTTCAGCAAAACTTAAACCAAAAAGACAGAGGAGAGTTATTTATCCTAATGGCTGATAATGGCATTACTCTTCAAATATACATTAATTCAGATCAAGTATTAAATCTCGATATATCTAGAAAATTTAAGTCTTTGTGTAGTAAGATTGATATAATTAGCGGAAGAATCTATCTCAATCATAACCTAAGAATCTCTCATGATAATCAAGTACCATATATTACGTTTGGAGGAAATATACAGGTTCCGGTAACTGCTGATTGTTTTTTGCAGGCTACCAAAGAATCTGATAAGATTATTGCAGATTTTATATTAAATATTCTAAAGACCGAAGATGGGGCTAGGTCTAATATTAGTATCTTGGATTTATTTTGCGGCAGGGGGACCATATCCATTCCCCTTGCACTATCTGATTATCAAGTACATGCATTCGATTTTGATGAAAGTGCTATCAGTGCGCTTGCAAATTCTACCCAAAATTTGAATATCACAATATACAAAAGAGACCTTATGTATAATCCAATAAAAGACATGTTACTTAATGCTGATTGCATAATACTCAATCCTCCAAGGAGAGGGGCGCAGGAGCAAATCAAAGAAATTATTGCATCAAAAGAGCAGGGGGCGCCATTTACAAGAGTGATATATGTTTCTTGTTCCAAAGAGAGCTTTGTTAAGGATAGCATAAGATTGATGCAATCTGGCTTTACAATAGAAAAAATAGCTGTTTTAGATCAATTTAAATGGACCCCAAATGTAGAAATTTTATGCTCATTTACTATATAATATTGTTCAAACTGTAATCCAGAAAGAGTCATAGAACATTCTCTATTACATATCAGATTTATTAACCACTCTGACATACTCTATTTGGATTGAGGTAGTTTTTTAGATATTGACCAGTATGGCTTTCTGGGCATGTAACAATTTCTGCAGGGGTACCACATGCTACAATCCTACCACCCTTATCCCCACCTTCTGGACCTACATCTATGATATAATCAGAGGTTTTGATTACATCCATGTTATGCTCGATCACTACAACGCTATTGCCAAGGTCTACTAGCCTGTGCAAGACTCCAAGTAGTTTGGATACATCGTCCATATGAAGTCCAGTAGTAGGTTCATCAAGAATATAAAGAGTATTACCAGTAGCCTTCCTTGATAATTCTTTTGCGAGCTTAATTCTTTGAGCCTCGCCTCCAGAGAGAGTTGTAGCAGATTGGCCGATTTTTATATAACCTAGACCCACATCTTTTAGTGACTGCATTTTATCACGAATTGCTGGCATTTTATTAAAAAACTCTAGCGCATCTTCTACCGTCATACTTAGTACATCAGATATTGATTTTTCCTTATACTTCACTTCCAGAGTCTCTCTATTATATCTTTGGCCATCACATACATCGCAATTAACATATACATCTGGTAAGAAATGCATTTCAATTTTTACTAACCCATCCCCCTCGCAAGCTTCGCATCTACCACCTTTGACATTGAAAGAAAATCGTCCTACCTTATATCCTCGCGCCTTTGATTCAGGAAGATTTGCAAACCAGTCTCTTATAGGAGTGAATGCCCCTGTGTATGTTGCAGAATTTGATCTAGGAGTCCTACCTATTGGAGATTGATCTATATCAATGATTTTATCAATAAATTCTACTCCAAGTATTTTATCATATTGGCCTGCGCTATCTTTGTATCCTTGTACTAACTTTTTTTGCGCTGCCTTAAAAAGCGTGTGGTTGATTAGGCTGGATTTACCGCCACCGGAAACACCCGTGACTGAAGTAAAAGTGCCTAGAGGAATTTTAATATCAACAGATTTTAGATTATTTGCCCTGGCGCCTATTAACTCTATTACCTTCTTTGGATGACCTGATCTGAGCTTAGAGGGTACTGGTATAAATTTCTTCCCTGAGAGATATTGCCCAGTAAGGCTATTAGGGTCTTTCATTATTTGCTCAGGTGTACCCTCTGATACAATATGCCCTCCATGTACACCAGCTCCAGGACCTATATCTATAACATAATCTGCCGCAAGGATTGTATCATCATCATGCTCCACTACGATCACTGTATTACCAAGGTTTTTTAAGTTTTTTAGCGTTGTAATTAAGCGATCATTATCCCTTTGGTGCAAACCTATAGAAGGTTCATCAAGTACATAAAGCACCCCAGTCAATCCTGATCCTATCTGAGACGCGAGTCTTATTCTTTGGCTTTCGCCTCCAGAAAGTGAGCCAGAATCTCTGGATAATGTTAGATAGTCTAGACCTACTCCAAGAAGAAAATCTAATCTATCTTTAATTTCTTTAATTACTCTTTCTCCTATTTTTAATTGTTTAGGCGTAAGTTTATCATCCAATGTGTCGAACCAATGCTTTGCTTCTGCTATCGAAAGATGAGCAATACCCCCTATATGCATATCTGCAATTTTGACGCATAAAGATTCAAATTTCAACCTATACCCACTGCAATGAGAGCATTTTCTAGAAGATTTATATTTACCCCATTCTTCGTTTAGCCACATACCTTCTGCGTTTCTAATTTTTGCTTCCATGCTAGCAATTACACCCGCAAAGGACTGTCTTATGATTTCTTTAGAAGCCCCCTCTCCGAATACGAATTCAATTTCCTCTTCTGTGCCGAATAATATCACATCTTTCACTTTTTCTGGTAGATCTTCAAAAGGGGTAGAGATATTGCATTTGTAATATTTTAACACAGATCTGAGTGTTTCTACAAAAACCTTGGAAGATTGCGTTTTCCATGGATCTACTGCCCCATCTTGAATTGAGAGTTTAGGATTATGAATGACGAGCTCTGGGTCAAAATATGATTCTTTCCCTATACCCTCGCAATGAGTACACGCTCCAAAGGGACTATTAAAAGAAAAAATTCTTGGCTCTATTTCTGCAATTTGAAACCCTGAAACTGGGCAGGAGTATTTTTGAGAAAATGTTAGCCTATCACCTGGTTTATAATGATGAGAAATATTCGTGCCATTTTCAAATATTTGTACATATAATATCTTGTCTCCAAGCTTTAATGCTGTCTCTATACTATCGGCAAGTCTATTCCCGATTTCAGCATTTAATACTATCCTATCGACTAGCACCTCTATGTTATGTTTTTTGTTTTTATCAAGCTGAGGCATTTCATCAATTTCATACAGCTCGCCTTCTATTAAAATTCTCTCATATCCTTGCTTTTTAAGTTGCATGAATTCTTTTTTAAATTCTCCTTTAGCCCCCCTTGCTATTGGAGCCAATATATACACTTTAGTATCTGTACCCAGAAGATTCACTGTATCTACTATCTCACTCACCATTTGGCTTATTATTGGTAAGTTAGTAGCTGGAGAGTATGGTATACCAGCCCGGGCAAAGAGCAATCTTAAGTAATCATATATTTCTGTGATGGTACCAACTGTAGATCTGGGATTTTTTGAGGTAGTTTTTTGATCTATAGCGATCGCAGGAGAGAGTCCAGTGATGTAATCAACATCTGGCTTATCATTGAGTTGTAAGAATTGACGAGCATAAGAAGATAAACTCTCCACATACCTTCTCTGCCCTTCTGCATAGATTGTATCAAAAGCAAGAGAGGATTTACCAGAGCCACTTGGCCCCGTCATCACAACCAGTTGATCCCTTGGTATATCGATATTTATATTTTTGAGATTATGTTCTCTTGCGCCTACTACACGAATATATTCTTGCATTATTCCTTTCCTTAGTTATTGAGTATTTTGACTTGACTAATATTTCCATTAGGCTGTATTATAGTTTTTTTTAACGCATGATTGCAAACGGTATTTTTAATAGGATTTATATTATGGCTGCAAGTTTGAATAAAGTGACATTAATCGGGAACTGCGGAAAGGATCCTGAGATAAGAAATACATCAGATGGAAGAGAGATAGCAAACTTTTCTCTAGCCACCTCAGAATCTTGGAACGACAAAACCTCAGGAGAGAGGCGAGAAAAAACTGAATGGCATAGGGTAGTAGTATTTAATGAAGGATTGGTAAGGATTGTAAAAAGCTACGTAAAAAAAGGTAGCACCTTATATATTGAAGGAAGTTTACAGACAAGAAAATGGCAGGATGCCTCTGGAGTTGAAAAATATACTACAGAAATAGTGCTACAAGGTTATTACTGCACCCTTAAAATGCTTGGGGGAGGGCTCAAAAATTCATCAGAAGATATAAATTCTAGTGGACCAAGCTCTTCTGCCGATCAGTCTTTTGAGCATAATGAATTAGATGACGAGATACCTTTTTAGTAAATAAGTATTCTTGTAATTTAAAAAATAGCGCATATCCTCAGTATTGCAGCTATAGCTTGGATAATACAACATCATAACACATTTCACTAATATGCAAAAACCTCTTTCTTATTTCTCAGATTCTTCTGTAGGTAACATAAGTACAGCAAGGCTAGTTGCTTTGTTAATGTTTGTAATCTTCTTCTTACCTTCTTGTATTGCATCCTTTATGTCCAACTCTTTGTTGCTAGAAAATGCAGTTGATAAATATGGGTTTGAAAAAAAGTTAGTCCGTGGTGGTTTGTTTGATTTAACTACATTTCAAAAAATCAGAGATGTAAATCAGCCTTATAATATTTACATAGAAGGAGATGGAGCATCTTTTACATTCAAACAAGTGTCATCTGATCCAACTCCAAGAGACTTAATGATGCTTAGGCTCGTTATAGAAGATTCAAGGCCTAATGTTATATATATTGCAAGACCATGTCAATTTACAAAACTTGAGACTCAGATGCATTGTCAAAAAATTTATTGGTCTGATAAACGCATGTCTACCGAAATTATTGATTCTATCAATGAGGTAATTAAGAAGATTGCTGGAGATAAAAGTCCTATAAATCTTATTGGATTTTCAGGTGGGGGAGGGGTAGCCACTTTACTTGCACAGCAAAATAAGAATGTACAATCCATTATTACAATATCAGGAAACTTGGACCATGAGGCATTTAATAAGTTTCACAGAACGCGGCCAATGATTGGTTCACTAAATCCCATTAACATAGCAAAAAAAATCAATAACATACCGCAACTTCATCTTGCTGGAGGGCGAGATACCATTGTCCGTCCTTTTATTGCAGAAGATTATGTTACTGCTTCTGGTAATAATAAGTGCGTGAAGTATACAATATACCCAAATGCCACACATACTACTGGATGGCATCAACCCTGGAAAGAAATTATATCCAAACAATTAAAGTGCGATTGACAAATCATAGTAAATATAGTCTACTTATTTGAAGGATTATTTAAAAACTTAGGATTTCATAGTTTGTTAGTTAAAATAGCATATTCTCTTACCGTAGCTTTAATTACCCATTCTATATGAATCACATTAAAGTAATATTTCATACTATTATAGATTTTATAAAAAAAGTTCTGACACTAGTTTTTACTAATAAAGTAGTACGAAATACCGCTCTCTATGTTGTTATTATTAGTATATTACTCTCAGGGATTTTATACAGCATTCATTTTGTTTACTCTGCGTATAAAGTAGCCAATATAATATCTCCATTAGAAGAAGCAATGCGGGATCTTGGCTTCGATAATAACAAGAATATTGAATATAAAGAAAACGGAGTTATCAAAAGCAGAGCAATGACTTCAGAGCAGCAGATTGAGGCTTTGCTCACTATTTTACATATAAATGGAAGATTTAAAGCCGATAATGTATGGCAGGATCTCAATAAGCTTCAGTATGTAGAAGATAGAGAGACGATTTTTAAAAAAATGATGATAGATCTTGAGGCATCTGGTGCAACTCAGCCATTTGTTGAAAAATTTGACCCTAAGATACTGCGTAAGAGGCTTTTTAAGAATACAAATTTTAGTAAATATGATGCTGCTGATTGGATTTTATTATTATCGCAACATTTATACAGGAGATCTCTAGGCGTTGAAAGAAATGAGATTCAAAAATTACATAATATCGAAGATAGCGAAGATCTCATTCTGCATAATGCAAGAATATTAGGTCTTGTCAATCGCATTTCCCCGAGTAGTTACGAGTATGATGCAGCCTGGATTGCTGGAGGATCTAGGGCTACTACTATTGCAAGAATCATAGA
Source organism: uncultured Rickettsiaceae bacterium (assembly GCA_964351245.1). GTDB lineage: Bacteria > Pseudomonadota > Alphaproteobacteria > Rickettsiales > Rickettsiaceae > JANRKH01. The sequence continues at coordinate 11,099 of CAYGNF010000029.1, forward strand.
TTTCATGAGGATATATCATACAAAACAAATCAGAATTTTAACAGAGATTACTATGCTTGCTGGAGATAGACCTTTATGGCCTGAAATTGATGGCATTGCTCCAGAGGTCATGGTAGCATTAAATCGCGCCCAAGAAGATGGACTCAATATTGATGACCTAGCCATATCGCTTCAACAAACAAATGGTTTTCAATCAATACGCGAGGGTAAGGAATATATGTTATCATTAGCTAAGCGTTTAGATGTAAAGCTGAACCCCGAAATGCCTTTTGTATTTTATATTGATTTCAGAGAATGCCCTCCGGGACTTATGCCATACAGAAATTATCCATACTATTTACCCAATGAGCCTAAAATTATCACGGAATTTTCTATGTCCATAGATATGCTTAAAAACTATTCGAATATTATGGATAAAAAAATTCATATACTAAATGCTACTCCTAATGCAGGTGGTGTTCGATCTAATACTCAAACTACAGCATTAGATGCAGGAAGAGAGTTTATAGATAAAATCAAATCTGGCCTATATATTGCGAAGAAAGATTTTCGCATTTTATTTCAAACCAATAATCCATTTATCGATAGACAAGCCATTACTGCTCAAATTGAGGTCAATAAATTACTCGAACAAGAAGGTCTAGATCAAACATATACTATCACAATAGAGGGTGTAGGGTATTCTAATAAATCAGATACGCAAGTTGTTGCCTCTGAGATAGCCGCTTTGATAGCTACAAAATACAGGGCAGCAAATATCAAGACCTCAAGACCCATGGATTCTCTTATGTACCAAACTGGGGAGATTTATCATTACATATACGATATACCAGAAATGCCCAATATTTCTATAAAAGATAGACCAAAAGAAACGTTTTTTGATTCTTGGGTCACATATTTTGATAATGAGAGAAAATAAGAGTATTTTTAATCGGCGTCGGAGGAAATTCTAATGTTCGTAAGTAATTGTCGTTGCTTTAGGGATTCATTGGAGACCCAGTATTTGAACCAGCAGCCTACCTCTGCAACCCCATCCCAGAATTACTTGAAGAAAATCATGCTCCCCCTACGCCAAGGCTTTGGCCGACAAGCGCAGAAATTATAGAAAATCACACTAACATTTGTAGTGCTGAGCTTGGTATAGATGCCTAAAGAATCACTTACTGGTTTTACGCTAAAACCCTTTTATGCTGGGCCTGGAGCTTGGAAGATAATTTAGATGCTAGCTATTGGCATCATTTGTTAGAAATGATAGAAAAATTTAGTCCATGCACTTAGCGCTAATTAATTAAAAGTTATAATTTAATTATCTAGATAATTTTTATAGGTAACTAAATATGATTTATTTAAAAACTAAATATCAATTTTGTCATAATAATTTAACAAATGAAGAATGGAGTGATTATGTCGATAGTCAAAAAGGTCCAACAGAACAATGGCAAGATTCCTGGACGGAGGTAGCGCGTGATAGAGTGCATAATTTAGATTTATCCATCTCAGAACACAGAGATATCTATGATTCTACATTAAGAACTCACATTATGTTTGGGGAGTTGAAATGGAAGCGTATAAGAACTGATAGCAAAGGATTTGATTTTATAGATAGCAATAAATATAAAACATTTGAATTACCAGCGGAGCCTGACATTACTCTACATGTGTACGAAGATAATCAGGGTTTAAGGACAATTGGTGTTGGATTTAATATGGACAGACCAGAAGCAAGAGCTGAATGGGAAGCTGCTCTTGGTAAAGATATATCTTTTGATCTACACAAAGATTTAAATAAAAAAGAGCCCATCAGTAAAGAACAAGCTTATAAATTATTTGATTACTCAATAAAAATTAGAGAGAAGGAATTAAGAAGGAAATTTGGTACAGATTGGAACCTTTTGAAGCCTAATGAAAAAATAACTATTCAATCAATGTATTATAATTACCCTGATTTAATCGGTCCTAAAATTACATCTAATATAAAACAATATATCATAACAAACGATAGAAGATATTTAGAGCAAGCATTTTTTGAAGTAAAATATCGATCTAATCCTAAAATAGATAGAGAAACAGGGAAAGAAAAACCAATAAGCACTAGATATGCTGTGCAAAAAAGAATGGATAGAGAATCTGCGATGATTGAATCATATAAATGTCCATTATATTCAAAACCAGGCGAAGATCCTATTCCACGTTATGCATCGATGCAAATTATACCAGGTAAAACAGTGATACCTAGGGTAGGAAAATTACAAATCAATGAAGAAGAGCTAGATGATTATGGTAATAAAAAGCAATATTATATATGGCGTACAAAGGAAGATGAAAATGTAAGGCCACAACATAAATATCTTCAAGATAAGATATTTCACGTTGATAACCCTCCAAGCATAGGTCACCCAGGTGATGATTATAGTTGTCGTTGTGTACGTGATTTTAATATTCCTAATTTTATTCAGGTCAAAAACTATTCAGACCAGATAATAAGAAAGCACATAACTAATCTCTATGAAATACCTGGATTTTGTATCAAATAAATGAGAAATCGTATAAAACTTTCTACAAATCAAGAGGACCTTCTGCAATCCACTCCTTAACTTTTTTAGGGTCTGCTGGGCCATTCTGTGCACCGCGATTGATTAATAAATCAATGATTTCTTGGCTAGCATAACGACGCGCATAAATCAGGGGAGTAAATTGATTTACCATGGTTGGGTAACAATGAGAAAAAATCAATAAATCTTCCATCTTTTTCTCCAACTTATCGCTATCGTATATTTGGTTATTGATAATTGACTCCGCTCCATTATCCAGCAGCATTTGTACTGTCTCTAGATTACCAAATTGGACAGCATAAAATAGCACATTTTTACCAAATATGTTTTTAATGTGAATATCAGCTCCTGAGTTAAGTAATAACTCCATAATTTCTTTATTTTGAACTGAAGCCATAAGTGGAGTTTCTCCGCATGGTATAACATTTATATCTGCACCTTCTCTTATTAACCATCTAATAAAATTTATATCGTAATTTTTGAGTACAGAATAAAATAATACGAACCCCCTTTTTTTTATTGTTAAATGCTTGACATGATTTTTGAGCAAATTTATATCATCCTTAAAATATTCTAGTTTTTTTATAGTGTGATGATATTGAAAAAAACTAGGGTACCATAACGCTTCTACCGAAGGATTACTCTCCATTGGCCCACCAAGTATTTGATTATTAATATAGCCCAAAAGAACTTGTTTTGCCTGGGGAGCATATTTTGCTAAACCATAATTATTTTGGTAATATATAGTTAGTTCATCACTAGCTAGATCTAAATCTTTCAATATTTGCTTGTATTTCAAGCGGTTCCAAATACCTTCAAATGACCAAAGATGTAAGTCTGGATAAAGCTCATCCGATAAATAATATTGTTGTCGATCTTCATCATAGAATGTAGAAGATATCAATTGTGGCGCAAAACTCACTTTTGATTTTGAGTTATAAATGTTCGATAATATATCATTAACTCTTGATCCTCTATAAGTATACAAATAATTTCCAGTCGCGTCTGTAATATGTTTATCCAAAATATTAAATGACAATAAATTTCTTACAGAATAACTCGCGTTTATTCCTAAACTCCATCTATCATCACAATAGTTTAAAATATTTGGATATTTTAGTACTAACCATAATGGTATAATAACATTCGCTCTTATATCACCCGTTAGTTCTTTGTTAATTACCTCATCTAAATCAAAATAATTATCTTGCATTACCATTAATGATAAAAATTGTTCAATAATGTTGTCCGAATAACAAAACGCATGATGATAATATATCCCTGAAAGTGCATCTTTAGCCTTTTTAATATCTTCTATAGTTTTATCGCTTTTATCAAATTCAATAAAATCCTTGTACACTTTAAATAATTTATACTTATCTGCATATTTATTAAGAATCTTGTTTAATCTTGGATCTTCATAGTCAATAGTTTTTTTATCTGATAAAAGATATTGCACATCTTCTCTTAGTTGCTGAGATTCTTCTAGAGTCAGCTTTTCTTGTTTAGAATTTATAGTAGCAGCAATACTAATATTTGTGTTCGCAAAGAAGATAATCAATAACAATAGCACCGCCCGAAACTTCAAAAAATTACTCATAACAGTTTCCTATCATATTATTAAAGCCACCCGGATTTGGATTATTTTCCATGAAAGTGACTATTTCTTTAGCAATATCAAATACTGAGGTCCTGCTTGTATCAACTGTTAAAT